>CAYXIX010000036.1:0-17016 GCA_964465405.1 uncultured Parabacteroides sp.
GGTTGTTTTTATGGGGTATTGGTTATATTTGTGTCGATTTGTGCGTTTTGAGGCATGAATGTATTGATTATTAATTAAAAAGTTAATCAAATAAACGAATTTGTTATGACAAACATTTCAAGAAGATCGTTTCTACAGAGAAGCGCTGCAGCAGCCGCTGCTTTTTCAATCGTACCGGGTTCCATCTTGGGTAAGAGTCATGGGTATATCTCTCCGTCAGACAAATTGAACATTGCTGCCGTTGGTATTGGCGGTATGGGTAATGCCAACTTGAAGAATGTGGAGAATACAGAAAATATTGTTGCTTTGTGTGACATTGACTGGAGATATGCAAAATCTGTATTTGACCGTCATCCGAACGCAAAGAAATACTGGGATTACCGCAAGATGTATGACGAAATGGGTAAGTCTATCGATGCAGTGTTGATTGCTACTGCTGACCATACGCATGCGATTATTACTGCCGACGCGATGACGTTGGGCAAGCATGTGTTCACGCAAAAACCGTTGACTCACTCTGTCTATGAATCCCGTTTGCTGACAAAGTTGGCTGAGAAGTACAATGTAGCGACTCAGATGGGAAATCAAGGTTCATCGGATGAGGGGACGGATCTCGTTTGCGAATGGATTTGGAATGGCGAAATCGGCGAAGTGACAAAAGTAGAATGTGCTACGAATCGACCGATTTGGCCGCAGGGATTAAATGCACCGGAAAAAGAAGACCGGATTCCTAAAACATTGGATTGGGATCTGTTTACAGGACCAGGCAAGCTCCGTCCGTACAATAAAATTTATCATCCGTGGAACTGGCGTGGATGGTGGGAATATGGAACAGGCGCATTAGGAGATATGGCTTGCCATATCTTGCATCAGCCGTTCGAAGCCTTGAAGTTGGGTTATCCTACGAAGGTGCAAGGTTCTTCCACGATGTTGTTGGCTGATTGTGCACCTACGGCACAACATGTACGGTTAATTTTCCCTGCTCGCGACAATATGCCGAAGGTTGCGATGCCGGAAGTTGAAATTCACTGGTATGATGGAGGTCTGTTGCCGGATCGTCCTGCCGGATTCCCCGAAGGAGAGGATATGATGGGCATGGGCGGTGGTATCACTATCTTCCATGGAACAAAGGATATTTTGGTTTGCGGCTGTTACGGGCAGAAGCCGCGTCTGATGTCTGGTCGTGTGCCGAATGCTCCGAAAGTATGCCGTCGCGTGCCGAATGCAACGAGGGGCGGACATGAGCAAGATTGGATTCGTGCTTGTAAGGAAAGCGCATCAAGCCGTGTAAAGACAAAGTCTGATTTTTCTGTAGCCGGTCCGTTCAATGAAATGGTTGTAATGGGTGTATTGGCTGTCCGTTTGCAGACCTTGAATAAGGAATTGCTTTGGGACGGGGCGAATATGCAATTTACAAACATTACAGACGATGAAGTTATTAGAATCATTCAGAAAGATGACTTCAAGATTGTCGATGGCGACCCGAAGTTTGATAAAAAATATACAGACCCAGTTCCTGCAAAACAGTTTGCTGCTGAATTGATTAAGCACAACTATCGGGAAGGTTGGAGTTTGCCTGCAATGCCGTAAGATGTTTTAAACAAATAAATAAAAGATGAAAAAGTCAGTTTTATTAGCAAGTGCCGCTTTAATGGTGGGTTATCTCACGTCGTGTGGCGGTGGACAAAAGACAGGAGAATCTGCTGCTCCTGCTGCAGAAGAGACGAAAACGGAATCTGCTGTTCCGGAATATAAGATTCTGAGCGATTTGCCAACAGTCGATTTGTCGAAGTTCCCGAAAGACGCTGATGGAAAGATTACGCTTTTCGATGGTGAGACTTTCAACGGTTGGCGTGGATATGGCCGTGCGGATGTGCCGGCAGCTTGGACGATTGACGACGGAACCATCCACATCAAAGGTTCCGGTGCCGGTGAGGCTGGTGCGAAAGACGGTGGCGACCTGATTTTTGCCCACAAGTTTAAGAACTATGAATTTGAATTTGAATGGAAAGTAGACAAAGGTTCTAATTCCGGTGTCTTGTATATGATTCAAGAGGTGGAAGGACAGCCTTCTTACATTTCAGCTCCGGAATACCAGCTGTTGGACAATGCCAACCATCCGGATGCAAAATTGGGAAAGGACGGTAACCGCCAGTCTGCTTCTCTTTACGACATGATTCCTGCCGAGCCGCAAAACTCCAAACCGTTTGGCGAATGGAACAAGGGTAAAATCATGTGTTATAAGGGAACGGTTGTTCACTATCAGAACGATGAGCCGGTTGTCGAATATCACCTTTGGACACAGCAATGGAAAGAGATGCTGGATGCCAGCAAGTTTAGCAAAGACAAATGGCCGTTGGCTTACGAATTGTTGCTGAACTGCGGTGGTGACAATAAGGAAGGCTTTATCGGTTTCCAAGATCATGGTGATAATGTCTGGTTCCGCAACATTACCATTAAGGAGCTTGATTAATTTGAATTATTATTAAAGAACTTACTCAGGTTATACGCGGTTTAGCGCGTATTCCTGAGTAAGTTTTTTTCATTCTTCCAACCATTCCTGTATCTGTGCAAGAATTCTTGTTTTTATTTTTTCCGGCATGTTATTGATGCGGGCGGTATGGCTGCCGCCGGGCTGGATGTAAATTTGTTCATTCTTCTTCCCTCTGAAATCGGGAACACGAGAGGCCGTCCAAGGGTCAATTTCGCCGTAAATGAATATCATTTTGGGGTCGTTGTCTTTCAGAAACTGATATACCTTGCGGTAAAGTGCGTCACTGAATGTAATTTTATCGATGAGCTCGTGGGGAAGCATGATGCGGTTCAGATATCCTTTGCTGCTCTTGACGACGAGGAGGTCTTGAAGTGGCTCGGTGTCATATCCATAGTAGCCTAATTCACGTGCGGCCTGCACGAAAAACGAGCGATAGGGCGAAGGGTTGTCTGCAAAATAATTGGGATCACTAATGGCGACCAAATGCTCGAACAGTACTTGCGCCTCTGCTTCTGTTGAAGGAATCAGCCAGATTTGCGCCCCCCATTGCCAAAAGGCAAAAGGATATTCGAGCACGCAATAATCCAAAACTTCACTCATCGGAATACGAAATGTCATTTTCTTTTTAGCTGTGTATTTTTCCAGAAGTGGAAGTATTTCTTCCCGGCGGGTAAGTATTTCTTTCTGGAAGGAAAGGATGGCTTTGCGTTGTTCGCGCGTTCCGACTTGGCGTAGAAAGATTTCATGCCGACCGTCTTCTACACCTTGATTCAACGGCGCGACATACGGGACGGAAAAATCCACGTCGTCAGGGAAATAAGCACGATATAGGCAGGTCGTTTGTCCGCCTTTGCTGATGCCTGTGCTGACCCATTTTTGCGGGTAAAGTTTCCGGAAGATTTGATTGACATGATGTAGGTCATAGGCCGAATTCTCTGCCGTCAGGTAATCCCAATTACAAGGCTCAGGGGTTGATTCAAGAAAATAGCGATGCTCCACAAAGACCATGTTGGCATCCAGCAGCCCGGAGAGCTCTTCCTGATAGCGAGGGTCGAGCGCGTATTCTGCGCCGTATCCCTCTGTGACTAATACGGTGGGGCGGTCGAAACCGGCATGGGCGACAATCACGCGTTGCGTGAAGCTGCCTACCGACGAGTCGCGCGGATTCACAAGCTGGCGCACGCGCACGAGGTATTTCTCTTGATTGTGTGTCGATTCGAGCTGCTCGACGCCGCTGACGCCTTCGAGTTGCTCGAGGAACTGCCGCAGTTCGTCCGACCCGGCGCGGGCGGGAAGGAGGCAAACGAAGCAGAAAAGGATAAAGATAATTCGTTTTGTCATTTCCGTTTGTTTTAAATTGTATCATTCAAGGGCTTGGATTGCCTCAAAAATGTCTTTCAGACCGGTTCGAGCGGTTGAAAAAGGTTCCCTTTCCTTATTTCCCCGAAGCCTCCTCGCCGCCGAATTCCATCAGATAGGCTTTGATGAAACCGTCTATCTTGCCGTCCATCACGCCGCCGACGTCAGAGGTCTGGTAGTTCGTGCGGTGATCTTTCACCCGGCGGTCGTCAAAGACGTAACTGCGTATCTGGGAACCCCATTCGATTTTCTTCTTTCCTGCTTCCACTTTGGCTTGCTCTTCCATTCGGTGTTTCAGCTCTTTATCGTAGAGAATGGAGCGTAATTGCCGCATGGCGTTTTCGCGATTTTTCGGTTGGTCTCGCGTTTCCGTATTCTCGATGAGGATTTCCTCTTCTTCTCCGGTGTAAGGGTCTTTGAACTGATAACGTAGCCGTACTCCAGATTCTACTTTGTTGACGTTCTGGCCGCCGGCGCCGCCCGAGCGGAACGTGTCCCACGAGATGGCGGCAGGATCGATTTTTACTTCAATGGTGTCGTCTACTAAAGGTGTGACAAATACGGATGCAAAAGAGGTCATGCGTTTCCCTTGTGCGTTGTAAGGGGAGACGCGTACCAACCGGTGAACGCCGTTTTCGCCTTTCAGATATCCGTAAGCATAGTCTCCCTCGATGTTGAGCGTTGCGGTTTTGATACCGGCTTCGTCGCCTTCTTGATAGTTGGCTAAGGATATTTTATAGCCATTGGCTTCTGTCCAGCGGGTGTACATGCGCAATAACATGGAAGCCCAGTCTTGGCTTTCCGTCCCACCTGCTCCGGAGTTGATTTTCAGTACGCAGCTCATTTGGTCGGCTTCTTGCCGGAGCATATTCCGGAATTCCAAATGCTCGACTAAGTCGATAGCTTTCCGGTAGGCTTCGTCGATTTCTTCTTCGCTTACGATTCCTTCTTTTACATAGTCGAAAGCCAGCTGTAATTCCTCTGCGGAAGCATGTACTTCGTTATAAAGCTCGATCCATTTTTTGAGCTCTTTGACTTTCTTCATTTGGATTTCTGCCCGTTTGGAATCTTCCCAAAAAGCCGGGTCTTGTGTACGTAGTTCTTCTTCTTCTAATTGGATTTTCTTGCTGTCGATGTCAAAGATACCCCCTTAGCGCCTGCTCGCGCTCCAACACGTTGTGTAGTTGGTCTGATGTAATCATATTCTTTTCAGTTTTGATTTATATTTATGTTCGTATTGTTTTGCCTATTCTTCATACATTCTTTCAATTGCATCCGCATATTTCTGTAAAATCACAGGTCGGCGTAACTTCAAGGTGTCTGTCAGTTCACACCCTAATGCGAAGGGTTCTGGCAGAAGAGTAAAGCGCTTGATTTGTTCGAATGGTGCAAGATTCTTTTGATGCTCCTCGATATGGGCGCTTATCAGGCGAATGATTTCCGGATTTTTGAGCATTTCCTCTCGGCTGTTGAAAGTCCATCCTTTTCCTTCTACATATTCTTCGAGTGCCAGATAGTCGGGGACAATCAGTGCGCTGACAAACTTGCGCTGGTCTCCGATGACGGCGATTTGTTCGATATATTTATCGTGTCCCATCGCCATTTCAATGGCTTGTGGTGCGATGTATTTGCCGTTTGACGTTTTGTAAAGGTCTTTGATGCGTTCCGTGAAGAAAAGGACATCCCCTTCCAAACGGCCAGCGTCGCCTGTACGGAAAAAACCGTCTGGAGTAAAAGCTTTTTGGTTTTCCTCCGGTTTGTTGTAATATCCGGACATCACCGTTTTTCCTTTTACCAAAATCTCGTTATTGGTGGGGTCGATTCTTACTTCTACTTCCGGCATTACTTTCCCGATGGTGCCGAAACGAAAACCTGTTTCGGGGTAAAAACTAACCGTAGCGGTTGTTTCACTCAATCCATATCCATATACAATGGGAATGTTGACCGATTGTAAAAACTCGTTTACTGTATCTGATAATGGTGCTCCGGCTACGGGGAAAAAAATGCCGTGTTCAAGCCCTAATATATGTTTCAGCAGTGTGAATATCGTCTTGTTGTATGCCTCAAATTTCAGTTTTAAAAGACTTGGCACGGGAATGCCTTTATTTTTATATTCTAAATTGTATCTGTGTCCCGTTCGGATAGCATCTTTGAAAATGCGTTGAATAGGGGTGGGGAAGGATTGTATTTTCTCGCATACTCCTGCATAGACTTTTTCCCAGAAACGCGGGACGTTGCACATCATCGTCGGACGAACTTCTAACAACGTTTGCCGAATCATTTTCGGATCCCGATTGATTGCAATGGTTACACCTTTATGCAAACAATAGTAAGACCACCCCTTCTCAAAAATGTGAGTTAACGGTAGAAAACACATGGATAGCTGTTTGTCTGTTACCATCGGCATGCGGAGGTCATGAATGTACATAGCCTGTAGGTAGTTGGAGTGGTGTAGCATGACGCCTTTGGGCTCGCCTGTTGTACCGGAAGTATAAATAATTGTCGCTAAATCATCTACAGTCGCCTCATGCATACGTATTTTGACCGTTGCTTCTGCGTTGGCGGTGTCTCCCAGCCGCAAGAAATCTTCAAAATAAATGGATGTTTGATCTTCCGGGTTTAATTTGACTTGCGAATCAAAAACAATCAACCGTTTTAAGACCTTTGATGTTTTCTGGACCTTGAACGCATTATTATATTGAAATTGTTCTCCTACGAAGAGGACTTGGATGGAAGCATCGTTTACCACATATTCGATTTGCTGGGGAGAATTGGTCGCGTACATGGGGATAGAGACTACTCGATTGGCGTATGCCCCAAAATCGGTATAAAAACATTGTGGCATGTTTTGCGAATAAATCCCGATGTTTTCTTGTACTCCTATTCCGAATTCTGCCATTGCCTTTGCTGTCCGTATAACTTTATCTGAAAATTCGTGCCACGAGATTTTCACCCATTTATCGGTTGCATCATCCCGATATTGCAACGCCGTTCGAAAGCCATATTTCTCGGCTTGGCGGTGGATTAATTCAGCATAGTGGTAATAAATCATTATCTTTTTAAATTGAATTTCATTAATGCTGCAAATGTACGTTTTTCTATGTTGTCTTTTTTCTGTAATGTCATCCTTTTTTACACCGATTCAACAGTTTTGTGCAATTCTAATGTTAAATAACAATAAACAAGGTAGTATGTATTGCATAGTACAATTGTAATACATATTTTTGTATAACAAAATGAAAGAATGAATTATGAATGCAGAGAATGTAAAATCACAAATGAGAAAAGGGACATTAGAATATTGCATTCTTTTGCTCTTAAAAAAGGAACCTGCGTACACCTCTGATATTATCCAGAAGCTACAAAAAGCTAAGCTGATTGTAGTCGAAGGTACCCTTTATCCATTATTGACGCGATTAAAGAATAGTGAGTTGTTGAGTTATCAATGGATTGAGTCTACGCAAGGGCCACCTCGTAAGTACTACCGGCTCACTCCTAAAGGAGAAGAATTTTTGAAAGAGTTGGAAATCTCGTGGCAAGAGCTAAATGATACAATCAACCACATCAGAAACAATTAATAGTCAGGAACAATGAAAAAAACGCTTACTGTAAATCTGGGAGGAACGGTTTTTAATATCGATGAAGATGCCTTTCAGTTACTCGATAAATATTTGACGAACCTTCGCATTCACTTTCAAAAAGAAGAAGGGGCTGAAGAAATTATGGACGATTTTGAAATGCGTATTTCTGAACTGTTCAGTGAGAGAATCCGCTTGGGGTATGAAGTCATTACCATTGAACATGTGGAGGAGGTCATTAAGCGCATGGGGAAACCGGAGGATATTTTTGAAAACGAAGAGGGAAAAGATGACAAACGGACAGATGCGTCGAATGATGTTTCTTCAGAAGATAAAATCCCGGAAGGGAGAAAAAAACTTATGCGTGACCCGGATAATCGGATTTTAGGCGGTGTCGCGAGTGGAATAGCGGCCTATATGGGGTGGGATATTACTGCTGTGCGGTTGGCCATGATCATTCTGCTTTTTATCCCTTATGCTCCGATTGTCTTTTTGTATCTAATTTTATGGTTGGTAATGCCGCAGGCCCGAACAGCAGCAGATAAGTTGATGATGCGCGGTGAAAGTGTGACGCTTGAGAATATCGGGAAAACGGTCACAAATGGGTTTGAAAAAATCTCAGAGAATGTGAATAATTATGTGAGTTCGGATAAACCGAGAAGTACTTTGCGAAAAATAGCGGACCTGTTTGTTACGGTTGTCGGTTTTATTCTCAAATTTCTGATTATCCTGTTTGGTATCTTTTTATTGCCGCTGTTATTGCTCGTCATGTTCTTGTTGATTGTCGTCTCGATTGCATTTTTGGCTGGCAGTACGGGCTTCATTTATCATTTCTTGCCATTTGATGCGGTATTTGCAAACATTCCTTCTCCCTATATGATTATAGGAAGTCTTGGATTGTTGTTGTTTATCAGCATTCCCATATTTGCATTAGTGTATGCCGTATGTGTTTCGCTATTTAAGGTCAAACCTTTGTCAAACGCAGCTAAATGGGGGCTACTCATTCTCTGGATAATTGCTGTCATTTTTTGTGCTGTTTATGTTTACCATGCTAGTGTAAATGGTTGGGGGATAATGGCTCCTTTTAATATAGTCATCTGATAAGGCAAGTATGAATTGTGCGTTAAAAAAAGGCCGTCCTTTCACAAGGAGGGCCTTTTTCTATGGTTAACAAACTTATGAGTAAAAACCACTAATGAATCTTTATAAAAACGCATTCTCCTCGTCATGAATCATGACGAAAGATATGATACCATCGCAAATATACTGTTTTTTTAATCGCAAAAAATATCTTTTGCTCATTTAAATTTATCCCAAATTTTCGTGGCGATTTTTTCCAGCTCTTCTGCTGAAAGTTTCAGCTTTTCGCCGCCAAAATGCATATCAGATTCTTTTTGGATAGGAATCAAGTGAATATGTGCATGTGGAACTTCCAATCCCATCACTGTTAATCCTATCCGCTTGCATGGAATTGCGGCTTCTTGGGCGCGAGCCACGCGTTTGGCAAAAGCCATCATGCGGCCCAACGTTGTGTCATCAATGTCAAACAAATAATCAATCTCTCTTTTAGGGATAACTAACGTATGCCCGACGGCAACCGGGTTGATGTCTAAAAAAGCGAAAAACTCTTCGTCTTCTGCCACCTTGTGGCTGGGAATTTCACCCGAAACAATTTTGCTGAATATTGTAGCCATAATTCTTTTTTTGTTAAATGGAAATATCCATAATTTCAAAGCTCATCACACCGGACGGGACTTCAATTTCTGCAATCTCACCTACTTTTTTACCCATCAAACCTTTTGCAATGGGTGTACTTATGGCAATTTTACCCTCTTTCAAGTTTGCCTCTGAATCAGACACCAATGTATAGGTCATGACGGCATTATTTTTCACATTCCGTATTTTTACTTTATTCAGAATTTGTACTTCATCTGTTTGCACCCGTGATTCATCGATTAAGCGTGCGTTAGAGATCAATGTTTTCAACTGGGCTAATTTTGTCTCCATTATGCCTTGCGCCTCTTTCGCGGCATCATACTCCGCATTTTCAGATAAATCGCCTTTGTCACGGGCTTCTGCAATTTGGGCAGAAATCTCTGGGCGTTTTACAGTTTCCAGATAATTGATTTCTGCCAGAATCTTATCATAGCCTTCTTTTGTCATATAGCTTACAGCCATAACTAATCCTCCTGATTTAAATGATGATTATTATCGTGCAATAAAAAAAGAATCCCGGCCACGCGCCTGGTCGGAACTCCTCTATTCCCATGGATACCGCAAAGGTAAAATATACTTTCTATATCTGCAACCTTTTTCGAGATGCTTTATAACATAAAAAAACAGCCTTTTAACTTAGAAATAGGTTTTGACCTCCTTTTCAAGGTTGTTGGCATCATCAATCCGTTTGACCAGATTCCCTTTCCGGTCGAGGATAAACGAAGCGGGTAATTGTTTTACATTATATAAACCGGCTACTTGAGAATAGACGGATTGCGGGTCGCGTACGCATATCCACGGCAGATTGGAGGCTGCATTTCTCCAAAAATGGACATCATTGTCTAATGATATTTGATAAATTTCCAAGCCTTGACCGTGATATTGGGTGTACAAATTCCCTAACTTCATGTTTAAAGCCGGAGACCATTCGACTTGATAAGCTGAAAAATTGATGATGACAACTTTACCTGTCGCTATTTCCGAGAGTTTGACCGGTTCTCCTTTTACATCGGGTAGTTCGATGTCCAAGAACGAAACTTCCTGCGCTTTTACATTACTATAATCTGCCGGCCGTTGTGCCCGGAGTACTTTCATTGACTGTAGCGTCAGATTGTACAAATGTTTGGAACGCGGACTTTCCGGGTAAAAAAGGTTATAACTCGTTGCAACGGCCCCGTATGCTTTTACATCGGTCGGATTATACAAGTCGAATAATAACAAACCGTCAATTTGTTGGAACAAAGCAAAATAGGCCACCGTAGACATTGGCGCTTCGTAGATATATTTTTGGGCGATTTCTTTATATGCATTTGCCACGTTTACTACCTGATTCTGGTAAGTCGTATCCGAAATTATCTTGTCCCTATAATCTTTCCTTAACCGGCTGATTGCTTGATAGGCATCTAATTGGGCTAATGTGATGGCCTTTATGGCTTTCGAATTTTCAGACCCATCGACCGTGTAGGAGGTGGCAAAAGTGCCCGCGTCGGCCATAATCGAAACCGTTTCGGTAGAGTCAATCGCAAAATTGATCAGTTGATTATTCAATCGCAATCGGTAGAACTCCGGGTATTCGGGTTTAGGCTTCGAGAAATTGAATTTTCCTTCGGGGGATAATTTGACAGAATCGAGTGTCGTGACGTCTGTAATCCCCACATTTTCCAAATACATGATTTGACCTTCTGCTCCTGCGACAAATCCTTTCACCGTAAAGTCTGAAGAATCACTACATCTGGTAAACAGGATGGCGCATAATCCTAACATGGCCCATGTGAATGTTGATATTTGTTTGACCATTTCCTTTCTTTTTTTAATTCCCTGCAAATATACATTAATTTTACATTTGTAACCATGTGATTGGTCAATTTTTCTTACTATTTTTAGGGAAAAGAGCCTTTCCCGCGTTTTTTATTTTCATTTCCATCAGTTTACAGATAAACTTTCATTACATTTGCACCGATTTTACAGATAGATAGAAAAATAAGACAAAAGATTATGCTTAATCCAATTAACAAGACAATCGAATTGGCTGATGGAAGAACCATCACCATCGAAACCGGGAAATTGGCAAAACAAGCAGATGGAGCTGTTACCGTTCGTATGGGAAATACGATGTTGCTCGCAACAGTCTGTGCCGCAAAAGATGCAAACCCGGGGGTTGATTTTATGCCGTTGCAAGTAGAATACAAAGAGAAATTTTCAGCTTTTGGCCGTTTTCCCGGAGGATTTACAAGAAGAGAGGGAAAGGCTTCCGATTATGAAATTCTGACGGCTCGACTGGTCGACCGCGCTTTGCGCCCACTCTTCCCGGACAACTATCACGCAGAGGTTTATGTGAATGTGATTCTTTATTCTTCTGATGGAGTGGATATGCCCGACGCATTGGCAGGGCTCGCAGCATCTGCGGCATTGGCCGTGTCAGACATCCCGTTTAACGGGCCGATTTCAGAGTGCCGTGTCGCTCGTGTCGATGGCAAATATATCGTCAACCCGACGTTCGCCGAATTGGAAAAAGCAGATATTGATATTATGGTGGGCGCAACCCTCGACAATATTATGATGGTTGAAGGCGAAATGAACGAAGTCCAAGAGGCTGAAATGCTGGAAGCCATTAAGGTCGCTCACGAAGCTATCAAAGTGCAATGCCAAGCACAGCTCGAATTGTCTGAGGCTTGTGGTAAACTGGTAAAACGTGAATATTGCCACGAAGTGAATGATGACGAATTGCGCAAAGATGTACACGACAAGTGTTATGCAAAAGCTTATGCAGTCGCCACTTCGGGTACGGATAAACATCAAAGAGGCGATGCTTTTGACGCCATAGTGGAAGAATACAAGTCACAGTTCACGGAAGAAGAACTGACGGATGAAAAAGTTGAAATGATCAACCGTTATTATCACGATGTTGAGAAAGAGGCAATGCGTCGTGCCATTTTGGACGAAGAGAAGCGTCTAGATGGACGGAAGACAACCGAAATCCGCCCTATTTGGATTGAAACAGATTATATTCCGGGACCGCACGGATCTGCTGTTTTTACGCGTGGTGAAACGCAATCTCTTTCTACAGCTACATTAGGGACAAAAGATGATGAGAAAATCATCGACGATGTGCTCAATCATGGAAAAGAACGTTTCTTGCTTCATTATAATTTCCCACCTTTTTCTACAGGTGAAGCGAAAGCAACACGCGGTGTCGGCCGTCGTGAGATTGGACACGGTCATTTAGCATGGCGTGCGCTCAAACGCATGATTCCGGAAAATTTCCCTTATGTGATCCGTGTGGTTTCCGATATATTGGAATCTAACGGGTCTTCTTCTATGGCGACTGTATGTGCCGGAACGTTGGCTTTGCGTGATGCCGGTGTGCCGATGAAGAAACCGGTATCAGGAATCGCTATGGGATTGATTTCTGAAAATAAAGGACAGAACTATGCCATTCTCTCCGATATCTTGGGCGATGAAGACCATTTGGGGGATATGGACTTCAAAGTGACGGGAACGAAAGATGGTATTACTGCCACACAGATGGATATCAAAGTAGACGGTTTGTCATATGAGATACTGGAAAGGGCATTGGCGCAAGCGAAAGAGGGCCGTCTGTTTATTCTGAACAAGATTTTGGAAGCACAACCGGATGTTCGTCCGGAATTGAAACCGCATGTACCGCGCATTGAAAATATGGTGATTGGCAAAGAGTTCATCGGTGCAGTTATCGGGCCGGGCGGAAAAATCATTCAGGGCATTCAGGAAAAGACCGGTGCGGTTATTGCCATTGATGAGGAAGACGGCGTAGGCAAGATTGAAATTTCGGGAGCAAACAAAGAAGTCATTGATGCTGCCATCAGAGCCATTAAAGCAATTGTGGCGGTTCCTGAAATCGGTGAAGTCTATGAAGGAAAAATCTCTTCCATTATGCCTTATGGCGCATTTGTTGAATTCATGCCTGGTAAAGACGGATTGCTGCACATCTCTGAAATCGATTGGAAACGTCTGGAAACCGTTGAGCAAGCTGGCTTGAAGGAAGGCGATACAATTACGGTAAAACTGGTGGATATCGACCCCAAGACCGGAAAATTCAAATTGTCTCACCGCGTCCTGATTCCGAAACCGGAAGGTTATGAAGAACGGGCTTCACGTCCAAACAATCGGGGAGGACACGGCAATGGAGAGCGTAATCGGGGTGGCGAACGCAGCCCTCGTCGGCGATAAAGATAAAAGTTATCTTATAAATATAAAAAAGGTTGACTCCGTTGAGGGGCCAACCTTTTTTTATGGGAAGGCGACTTGTTTTTAATTCAGTTCGTTCAGCAAGGCATGGATTTCGTTTACCATGTCGGTTGCAGACTGTTGGGTTTCGGAAAGTCCTTCTGGTGTAAACTTCGCAACGACTTTGTTCAGTTTTTCCAATTTGCTTTTTGCTCCTTTGGCTTCCAGCTCTTCGCGTAAGATGTAGATTTTCTCACAATCCTGAATCCCTTCGACCAAACGTTCGAAGCGGATCGAACTACGAGGTCCCGGATAGATACTATACGTATCACCGGCAGCCCATGTACGGAAGCGGGAATCGCGCAGCGGATCTTCCGTCCAACTGTTGACAGCCCAACGTAGATAGCCGTCATATCCGCCGGCAACCGCATGCAACACCGTCCAAGAGGCTTCTGCCGGATCGGAGAAGGTGAACGTATTCGGGAATGCCTCCGCGCAGCACGTGTAGACTGTGCTGATCTGGCCTTTACGTTCCCGTTCTGCTTTTACATCGGCCGGGAATTTGTGCTCGTAAGGGATGGCCAGATAATACAGGTCTGCTTGGATTTCAGGGTGGTAGTTGCCTGCCAATGTTATCTTGAATTCAGGATCGGCATCCTTAATCACTTTGATAGCCTCGCGCATGGCCTCCATAGGCCGCTCGTCCATAGAGATGGCGGTTTTCTCAAACCAACCTTTTTCGCGCAGATGGCGGGAGAAATCTTTCAGGAATGTACCCCAATAATCGGCGTATGCCGCTTCGCCCGGTTGGGTCTCGACAAACTGTACCCGATTGGTCGCTTGGTCATAGTAGTCGAAACGCAATGCCCAAGGAATCATCGTGTAACAGCTGATAAAACCATCGATACCGACCTCTTCCATCATGAACGTAACCCACTTGTCGAACACGGTATAATCATATTCCCACGAATCATCGATTTTCTTGATGCGCGTAACCATGCTGTCGAAATGGTCATACGTCTGCCCGTTCCAAGGCTTGTGCATGATGCTGGTCGTGATATAACGCTGACCGGCATTGGCCAACATCTTCATGATCGGTAACATCGCGTCGAAGTGTGCCTGACTCCAGAGCGGAACCTGATAATAGCGGGCTACGGCGTACGGATTCTGCCACAAATCCAGATTGAACCTCCATTCGTTTGGAGCAGGCAATGTGCGGTTTAGCACCTGTATTTCGAATTGCAACTCTTTCGCCTCAAAATTCTTTCCCGAAACAGTCAGCGTCCCTTTATATTTGCCGGTACGTGCGTCCGAAGGTACCCAGACCTGTAACCAAATCGGTTGGGTGGTGCGTGCTTTCACGTCTCGGATTTTAACAATGTCAAGCACGTCTGCCACGATGGATGAATCCCATTCCGCTTTGTTTTCCCGGCGTCCGCAACCGCCTTTCCCGTCCTTGTCCAGCTCGTCGGTCATGACATAGCGGACAAAGTTAGTCGTCACCGCAGAAGCCGGAATCACCGAAGAGCCGTTCTTCAGCTCGCTCACCGTAATGGTCGCATCTTCCAAATCCGTATTGGTCCACAAGACGGCTTGTGCGTTGACTCGTTCGCCTTTCCATGCTTTGGTTTTCCAGTGCGTGTTTTTTTTCACGTCTGGGACATCCAGCTTCTTATAACGAATGTCGGTTGTTCCCCAACTCAATTCCGTCGTTGCCGACATTTTGTTCCACACATCCGCGCCGTCGTGCGGCTTGGTGTCTGTCAATTCTTCATACTCGCCCAGTGGGAACTTGTCTGTCTGCTGGGCAAAAGCAACCGACCCGAACGCCAATAGGGCTGATAAAATCCATACTTTCTTCATATTTGAAATGATATTTTGATGTTTAATTTGCGTAAAGGTAAGGAACAATTGACAATTGACAATTGACAATTGACAATTTTTGGGTTCTAATGGGAAAAACTAAGAAATCTAATGACGTTGCAACAACGTCCTATAAAAGTAAGAAATTTCTCCTCTTTCTCAACCCTTTTTGGTGAGATTGTTGTCTGTTTTGTGAGAAAAGCACATTCTCTCGCTTATTTTCCGGGAACCCGGATTTACCCGCTGGGAAAATCTGGTTATCCGCAGGGTAGTTTTCTTGAAAAAAATAACAAGCATAGTGAGTATTTTTTCTTTCTTGTCCGTTGTATCATTGTAAAGGGAAAAGAAAGAAGTAATGAATCAAGAAAATGAATATTCAGCATTGATCATTGGATACCTGCAAAACCGGTTGCGAGGTCGGGACTTGGATGATTTCTATGCGTGGGTGAACGGAAGTGCGGATAACAAGCGTCTGTTTTTCGAGGTAAAAGCCGTTTATGATGCTTGCAAACCGCTTCGTACAACAGTGGAAATGAAATCCGGTTGGTCTCGCCTTTTGGAAAAAAGGAATAAGTCACACCGGCAAAAGAATCATTCCCTTATCTATCGCATAAGTACTTATGCGGCAATCGCGATTATCGCGATTGCCGTCACTTCCATCTGTTTCTATGCAAATTCTGACAGAGGGACAACCGTTACCCGTTATGTAGGCGGCGACGGCTTGGAGGCGGATGTCATAGTCTTGCCGGATGGAACCCGCGTCAGCTTGGGGGCGCGCACCTTTTTCTCTTACGATTCGCGTTATGGCGAGCGCAAGCGTGTCGTGCATTTGGAAGGCGAAGCCTATTTCGAAGTAGCGAAAGAGGAAGACAAACCTTTTATTGTCGAAACCAAAGAACAGTCTATTGAGGCACTCGGCACGAAATTCAACGTTTCCGCTTATCCGGAAGATTCGCTGTTGGTGACCACTTTGTTGGAAGGTTCGGTGCTGCTTACCAATCATTACCTTTCCGGCTCTACGATCTTGAAACCCGGCGAACAGCAGGTTTATAATAAAAATACGCAATCCGTTCATCTTCAGCAGGTCGATGCCAACCAGTTTGTCTCATGGACGACCGGTTATTACTATTTCCCGAAGCAAAGCCTTGAATCCATCTTGTACCGTTTGAGCCATGTCTATGGCGTACAGTTCACAGTGGAATCGGAAACGTTGAACCATCGGATGTTTACGGGAACATTCTATCGGGGACAAAGTATCAAGGAAATTATGGAAATCATTCGGTTATCCATTCCCATCCATTATGAGATTGAAGATCATCGTGTAACGATAACAGCGAGCTGAAAAATAAATATTAATCATTAAGTCAGAGAGAATATGGATACAAGTTAAACAACAGGAAAGATAAAAAAGAGAGAGAATCTTGCCGGATTCCCTCTCCTAAAAAATGAGATCAATTAAACTCCCATTGCCGTGGAAAAGTGTTTAATCTTCAAACATTCAAAAATATGAATAATCGACGAATAGTAGTTTCTCGTTACCTGAAAAGAACTATAAAAATCATGAAATTAACCGTGTTAATGCTAACCGTCTGTCTGTCCGGTGCCTTTGCGTCTACCTACGCGCAGACGGCTATGCTGAATGTCTCCGCCCAAAACGAGACATTGGAGAACGTGTTGAAACAGATAGAGAAGCAGTCCGAATTCCTGTTTTTCTACAATCTGGAAGACATCAATAAAGATGTGAAGATCTCGGTCGACGAAAAAGAGGCGAGCATCCAAACCGTGCTGGATGTAATCGCC
>CAYXIX010000037.1:0-6271 GCA_964465405.1 uncultured Parabacteroides sp.
TTTTTTTGCAGACACAAAAAAGGCCATCTCAAAAGTTTATTTGAAACAGCCTCTTTTTCTTGCTATGAATATCAGTCGTCTTAAAGGAGTAATCCGGCTGCAACTTCTTCTTCCACAGCATCACTTTTGATAGCAGCTACCAGTGCGAGAGCGAAATTCATGACTAATCCCGGACCTTTTCCTGTGATGACATTGTCAGAAACTTCAACAGCTTCTCCCGTCACGTTTGCACCGATTAATTGAGGTTCGAAACCCGGATAGCAAGTTGCGTTGCGTCCTTTTAATAATCCTAACCCTCCTAAAACCATAGGAGCTGCGCAAATTGCTGCGACGATACGCCCTTCGCGATATTGTTGCAACAAAGCCTCTTTTACCTCCTCTGAACTGTTCAGGTTGGATGCTCCGGGCATACCTCCTGGAAGAATAAGCGCGTCGGCATCGTTCAGCACAGCTTTATCTATTGTTGTGTCGGCTGTAACGGGTACTTGGTGCGCTCCGGTCACAATCGGGTTAGGGGTGATGGATACCGTCTGAACCGCGATACCGCCCCGCCGTAGAATGTCGACGGTGCCTAATGCTTCCATCTCTTCGAAACCATTGGCTAAGAATACGATTGCTTTTTTCATACCTTTGTTTAATTAAGTTTATATACGTAGGTGATTGTTCCACTTTGGTTGTTTACACCAGAAATTTCATTGAATCGGTTTTTACGTGCGGCCGCTTTTGCTTTTTCACGCATCCCTACATCTTCGATGGTTGTTCCCCGTCCGATATCTGCTCGTATGACATTCCCTTTCGTATCGACGATGATATCGATTACGATTTTCCCCTCTTTGTTCTCCGTGTAGGAGGGCTCTGCTAATTTCCCTGTTATCAATTGTCGGTTGGAAAGACTGAAAGACCCCATTCCGCCAATTCCTTCATTTGCCCCGTGATCGGAATTGCCGAAAGGATTGCCTTGATTACCGCTTCCGGTTTCTACATCCCCCTGACTGTTATTTTCTTGGCTACTACCGATACCGAAAGCTCCCGCCACCCGGTTTTTAATTGCTTCCTCCTTTTTGCGGCGTTCTTCTTCCAAACGTTTCCGTTCAGCTTCTTCCCTACGGATGCGTTCTTTTTCAGCCTCCTCTTTCTTTTTCTGTTCTTCTTCAAGCGAAACGCTTTCCTCCAAATTCTGTGTGACCAATTCCTCTTGAGACGTTTCCGGAGCTGAGGGAGGAGGAACGGTCGTCTCTTGCGGCAATTCTTGTCCCGTATATTTAGGCTCGAATGTGCCGGCAGCAGCATTGATATTCCCGAAATTGACCAATACACCTCCCTCTTCTTCCGGGATTTCGGCTTTTAAGACGATACATCCCAGAATGAACAGTACAATCAGGTGAAAGGCGACTGAACCGATTATGCCATATATGTCATCTTTATTTAATTTCATCATATTCTTCCCTGTTGTCAACCCTCTATCATTTTTGTGGTCGCGTGGCGAGCACCATTTTGAAATTGTTTTGGTTTGCGATGTTCAAAATCTGTACAATTTCTTTATAAGGAACGGTTTCATCTGCATATAATGCCACAAACATTTCCGGCTCTTTGGTGTGGCATTCCTGTAAAAAAGGTGTGATTTCTTCGAACAACACCTGTCTTTCACGTTGATTGCCAAATGCCACATAATAATTTAGGTTGGCATCGATTGTCACGCGCACGATTGGCTTTGCGGCCGTTTGTTTCTGTGCTTGAGGCAGCGTCACCTTGATTGCATTTGGAATGACGACCGTCGAGGTTACCATAAAGAAAATCAACAGCAGGAATATGACGTCCGTCATAGAGGCCATGCTGAAGCTTTCGTTTACTTTTGTTCTTCGTTTTAATGCCATAACTTAATTTGCCGGTTCATTCAACAAATCCATAAACTCCATCGTTCGGGCCTCCATCTTGTTTACCACGTTATCCACCTGAGAGACCAGATAATTGTAAGCGAATAGGGCGATAATTCCTACCACGAGACCTCCGACGGTAGTCACCAACGCTTCATAGATACCACCCGATAGCAACGTGACATCGACATTTGTCCCCGCATTGGCCATATCGAAAAATGCGCGAACCATCCCCGTTACAGTACCCAAGAATCCTAACATCGGAGCTCCTGCTGCGGTTGTCGCAATCAGCGGGAATCCTTTTTCGAGTTTGGCAATCTCGAGGTTCCCCACATTTTCGATGGCTACCAACACGTCGTTCATCGGTCGGCCCAGCCGCGTGATTCCTTTTTCAATCATACGGGCTGAAGGGGTATCTGTACTCCGACAAAGATTGAGTGCGGAGTCGACTTTTCCCTCATGTATATAGTCTTTTATCCGGTTCATGAAGTTTTTGTCTTCTTTTCCGGCCCGTCGAATGACCAGCAGCCGTTGAACGAAGATATAACCAGCAATTAATGAAAGGATTAATAATACAATCATGATCCATCCCCCTTTGTAGGCGAGGTCGATTATGTTGATTTCTGCTTCTGTAGGCGTTGCGACTGCCGTTAGCTCAGGCATTTGTTCTGCAGCTTGTGCGCCAACTGCTTGTAGGGAAAGTAAAATACTCATACTTAGTTTATCTGAATTAATGATGAATAATTTGTTTTTATAAAACGGAGAAAAAGTACCTTTATTTTATTTGTTCTGTAAACAGTTTTTGTATAAGGCGATGGTCTCTTTCAGGCCATGATAAAGGGCATCGCAAATGAGTGCATGTCCGATCGATACTTCATCCAAACATGGGATGTGTTGGCTGAAATAGCGTAGATTTTCCAGACTGAGGTCATGACCGGCATTGACACCTAATCCTAAGTTCTTTGCCAATTGGGCCGCAGCAATGAATGGAGCAATTGCCTGTTCGCGGTTTTTTGCATAACCGCTGGCATACGGTTCGGTGTATAGTTCCACCCGGTCGGTGCCTGTCTTCGCCGCCAGTTCGATATTGTCAGGTTCTGTTCCCACGAAAATGGAGGTACGAATGCCGTGTGAAATAAATGTATCGACAAGTTCATTTAAAAAATCAAAGTGTTTCTTTACTTCCCATCCCGCATTGGAGGTGATGGCATCCGGAGCATCCGGGACAAGTGTGACCTGTGTCGGTTTGACTTTCAAGACCAGATCAATGAATTTGTCGCTGGGATAACCTTCTATGTTGAATTCTGTCTTTATTTCTGGTTTGAGGGCATACACGTCGCTGTATCGGATGTGTCGTTCGTCCGGTCTGGGATGGACGGTTATGCCTTGTGCCCCGAAAGATTCACAATCTAAAGCTATTTTCAACACATTCGGTATATTCCCACCGCGTGCGTTCCGGAGGGTTGCCACCTTATTGATATTTACACTTAAATTTGTCATTGTTATGTCGTTATATCTATTTCTTCACTACATTTGCACAAAATGTATGGGCAAAATTAGCAGTTTTGGGAATATATAGAAAGAATGTGGGCAAAAGATTTCATAACGGAAGAATTTCCGGTGTTAAAAAGTTATGATACGTCGGCGTATGCTTTGACTTTGATGGAAGATTTTAAGTTAAAGCATTTGCCGTTAGTTGACGGCAATCAA
Organism: uncultured Parabacteroides sp.; assembly: GCA_964465405.1. Lineage (GTDB taxonomy): Bacteria > Bacteroidota > Bacteroidia > Bacteroidales > Tannerellaceae > Parabacteroides. The sequence goes on from CAYXIX010000037.1 coordinate 3,585, forward strand.
TATCGTTGTTTGGTTTCGGAAAAAGAACTTTTGTCTTTGCCTAATTTGTCTTTGCCTTTGGGTAATTTGGTTTTCCCTTCGCCTAACGTGCGGGAAGATGCGGGTGTGTATGAGGTTTTGGATATGATTACGCTCCATCGGTTGAGCCTGTTGCCCGTTGTGGATACGGAAAGGGGATATCGGGGGGCTGTTACGTTGGAAAAGTTGGTGGATACGCTTTCCGAATTATGCAACGTGGGGGTATCGGGCAGTGTGCTGGTTTTGGAGTTGGGAACGCGGGATTATTCGTTGGTGGATATCGCCCGGATTGTGGAAACGAATCATGCCCACATTTTGAGTTTGCTTTCCCGTGTAGAGGCGGAGACCGGACGTCTACGGCTGATTATAAAAATTGATTTGGCAGATGCCTCTCCCGTCATCCGCAGTTTTGAGCGGTTTAACTATACTGTGTTGTGGTATTTTATGGAAAAGGGGAAAGTAGACGATTTGTTGCAGTGGCGTATGGCCGAAGTTCTCCGTTATATGGATATTTGAGTGATTAATGAAAAGAATGCATGAAGAAAGTAGGAATATTTGGCAGTGAATATCAAGACGGGAAACAACCGGTCATCAAACGTCTGTTTGAGAAATTGGCTTCTTTGGAAGCGGAGGTTTATGTGGATTATGACTTCTATCTGTTTCTGAATCGTGCTCTGCATTATGAACCGGCTGTTTCGGGTATTTTGACGAGTGATGAATTTGATTTGGATGTGGCCTTGAGTTTGGGGGGGGATGGTACCTTTTTGCGGACTGCAGCTCGGGTAAACAAGCAGAATATACCGATATTGGGGGTGAATACGGGACATCTCGGTTTTTTGGCTGATGTGGACAGTGTGGATATTGAAGACGCGCTTGACGAACTGTTTCGGAATTATTATCAAATCGAGGAGCGTTCTTTGTTGCGTCTTCACACCGATGACCGGATGTTCAGAGGATATAACTATGCGTTGAATGAGGTGGCCGTTTTGAAACGGGATACCTCTTCCATGATTACGATTCATACTTTTTTGGATGGAGAATATTTGACCTCCTATCAGGCTGATGGCCTGTTGGTGGCTACTCCGACAGGGTCGACCGGGTATTCAATGAGTGTAAACGGACCGATTATTCTGCCGCAGAGCCATAATTTGGTGTTGAGTCCGGTCGCTCCTCATTCGTTGAATGTCCGTCCGTTGGTGATTCCGGATTCCATGACGATTACCTTGAAAGTGGAGAGCCGGAATAAATATTTTTTGATTTCATTGGACGGACGTTCCGAAATATTTCCGGTCGGTATCCGGTTGTGCATCAGCAAAGCCGATTATACGGCGAAGGTGGTCAAGCGTTATAGCCATACTTTTTATCGGACATTGCGCGAGAAATTGATGTGGGGAGCAGACGCACGCATGAAACAAAAGGGGTTATAAATGGCCATATTGGTTAAACATGGTTAATCGAGTGCATTTTTCTGGCGGAATATGATGCAGTATTGCAAAAACTACCTATATTTGCACCGTGTTTTTCATGGTATTAGATTTAAGGTTAACAATGAAGATTGGCTGTCTGTGAAGATGGCCTTTTTTTATGCTCCTAAGTGAGGTAAAGGGGGAAATGCATTTACCCGATGTTTGTTTTTGCGCTATCTTTGCCATTGATTAAAGTAAAAGGAAAATGAAAAGAGTGTTTTGCCCGAAATGTGATAATCAGTTGATATTCGATGAAAGCCGTTATCCGGACGGGAAAGTGTTGGCTTTTGTCTGTCCGCAGTGCGGGCACCAGTTTAAAATAAAAGTCGGGCGGAAAGTGGTTCGGACAGATTCGGGGCCGGAGAAGGAGGTAAAAGAGGCTGATTTCTCTGTCGGTTACATCACCGTGATTGAAAACGCATTTGCTTTCAAGCAAAAACTGCCGTTGGTTATGGGAGACAATGTAATCGGTCGCCGGAACCGCGATACGGACGGAGTGGACGTTCCGATTGTGACCAGCGATCCCAGCATGGGACGTAAACATTGTGTGATTAACGTGAAAGAGGGCAAAGATGGAAAACGGGTCTATCTGTTGCGCGATTTTCCCAGCTTAACGGGGACTTTCTTGGGTAACACTCTTTTAGGCAAAAAAGAATGGGCGCGGATAGAAGATGGGGCAATCGTCACTCTGGGAGCCACTACTTTCATTTTCCATGAACCGGAGGAAAATTGAGATTGTTTGCCGTTGTAGCATGTAAAATTGGCTCCGGGAGGCGGGGCTTGTTTGCATATCCGGAAAAATATGTGATTTATATTGTTCTATTTTTCTTATTTTTGTTTGTCAAACTAACGGAAGTATATATGTCATCCTTGTAATGAGATAGCGCAGAACCGTAAATTGATATTATGAATAGAGATTTGGTCGATAAAGAGGTGATAAGGCGGATTAACAGTGGTTCGGAGGAAGCCTTTTCCGAGCTGTATAGGGCTTATTATGCTTATCTGAATGCGATAGCTATCAACTCATTCAAGGATATGGAAATCATTTTTCAAATGCGTTTCAAGAAACAGACGATAAATTTTTATTGTAAATTATCGAATAAATAAGGCAATAAATCATCTCGGCCCGGTTTCATTGGGGATTATGAAAGATGCCGGATTTGAATTAAAAGAAGGTGTCACTTTTGAACGGGATGAATTTAC
>CAYXIX010000037.1:6371-17005 GCA_964465405.1 uncultured Parabacteroides sp.
TATAGAAAATTATGATGCAATAGATCCTATTATTGTATGCGATATAGCTGGTCATGTAATCTTTATTTATTTCGTACCAACCGTGTCAGTTATACCATGTGACACGCTCTCTGTTGTGGCGGGCTGTAAGCAGGCATCTGATTCCCGTGCCACGTGCAGCCCATATTGTTTTGCGGGGATGTGTGCCTATTTGTCCAATTTTCATGTACTTTTGCAGAAAAAAATTGCAATGATTGATTTCATTACGTTTTGCGACTATGTCGGGACATTCGCTTTTGCCATCAGTGGGATTCGGTTGGCGTCGGCCAAGCAGTTCGATTGGTTTGGGGCGTATGTCGTGGGTGTGGTTACGGCGGTGGGCGGCGGGACACTGCGGGATGTGATGCTCAACACGACTCCTTTCTGGATGTTGCAGTCTTCTTACCTGATTATCTCGGCATTGGCATTGCTTTTTGTCATTATTTTCCGGAAATATGTAATCAGCTTGAACAATACGTTTTTTATTTTTGACGCAATCGGGCTGGGGCTATTCGGAGTGGTCGGTATCGAGAAAACTTTGCAGTTCGGCTTCCCGATGTGGATCGCCATTGTGATGGGGACGATAACGGGGGCTTTTGGCGGTATGTTGCGCGATACGTTAATTAACGAAGTGCCGCTGATTTTCCGGAAAGATATTTATGCGCTGGCGTGCGTGTTGGGCGGATTGGTCTATTATGCTTGCATTCAATTGGGCGTCACGCCTTCGTTTACGCAGTCCATATCGGCTGTCAGTATATTTGCCTGCCGGATATTGGCGGTGAGATACCATATAAGTGTCCCTGTATTGAAGGGTGAAGAATAAAAATAATTAACTTGCGGACTATGACAGCAATAGTGAATACGCGGAGTGAAAATGCTTCCATATTATTGATATATACGGGTGGGACGATTGGCATGATTGAGAATTCGGAAACCGGCGTCTTGGAGTCGTTCAATTTTCAACATTTGAAGGATAACATGCCGGAACTGAAGAAGTTGGGTTATGCCGTCTCGACCATCCAGTTTGAACCTCCTTTAGACTCGTCGGGCATGGGGCCGGATTCGTGGATGAAAATCGTGCGGATTATTGCGGAAAATTATCAGGTGTATGACGGCTTTGTGGTGCTACATGGCACGGATACCATGTCGTTTACGGCGTCTGCTTTGAGTTTTATGCTGGAGAATTTGAGCAAGCCGGTTATCCTGACGGGGTCGCAACTGCCGATTGGGATGTTGCGTACCGACGGGAAAGAGAACCTGATTACGGCTATTGAGATTGCTGCGGCAAAGGAAAATGGCATCCCGATTGTGCCGGAGGTGTGTGTCTTTTTTGAGAATGACCTTTTGCGTGGCAACCGGACGAGCAAGATAAATGCGGATAATTTCAATGCGTTTCGCTCTTACAATTACCCGCCTTTGGCTCATGCTGGCATTTATATCAAGTATGACACGCAGCAGATTTATCATCCGGTTTCGCGCAAGCCGCTAAAACCGCATTATCTGTTGGACCGGCACATTGCGATTTTGAAGCTCTTTCCGGGAATATCCCCTCAGGTCGTGGAGAGCATTTTGAATATTCCGGGACTGAAAGGGGTGGTGATGGAAACCTTCGGGAGCGGCAATGCGCCTTCTTACGACTGGTTTCTGAAGATGCTGAAAGAGGCTGTCGAGCGAGGTATTGTGATTGTGAATGTAACCCAGTGCAGTGCCGGAAGCGTCGAGATGCATCGCTATGAGACGGGGCATAAATTGCTGGAAGCAGGTGTGATAAGCGGATTCGACAGTACGACGGAAAGTGCTGTTACGAAGTTGATGTTTTTGTTCGGACATGGATTGACACCGAGTGAGGTGAAAGAGTACATGAACTGTTCTTTGATAGGGGAAGTGACCATTCCGGATTCGTTCCGCCCCTGATTCTTAAAATAGAGAGAAGAGATAAGAGATGATGAAATTGTATTTTTTGAGTTTGGCCAGTGGAAGCAGTGGGAACTGCTACTATTTGGGGACTCCCGATTATGGGGTACTGGTTGATGCCGGTATCGGGATTCGTACGATCCGGAAAGTATTAAAGGATAAAGGAATTGATTTCAATAAAATCGTAGCCATATTGGTCACGCATGACCATGCAGACCATATCAAGACGGTCGGTTGTTTAGGGGAGTCGTACAACATCCCGGTTTACACGACGGAAGCTGTCCATCAGGGAATCAAGAAGAGCCGCTATGTGGAGGAAAAGCTGGTCGGCTCGCGACGGGTTATCGAAAAGGAATCGCCTTTTCTGATTAGGGATTTTCGTATTACGGCTTTCCCCGTTCCGCATGACAGTACGGAAAACGTCGGCTACATGATTGAGTGCGGCGACCATGTGTTTACCTTTGCGACCGATGTGGGACACATTACGGAAACGGTAAGCCATTATATGAGTCTTGCGAATCATCTGGTTATTGAAGCCAATTATGACGAGGAAATGTTGCGCAACGGGACTTATCCGATGTTTTTGAAAGAAAGAGTTGCCAGTCCGAAAGGGCATTTGAGTAATCGCGAGGCGGCCGAGTTTCTGGCGACCCATTACACATCTAAATTGAAAGACATTTGGCTGTGTCACCTGAGCCGCGACAACAACCATCCGGAGCTGGCTTACAAAACAGTCGAAATCCGTCTTTTTGACGAAGGCATACGGGTAGGGAAAGATGTTTCGTTGCATGCGTTGAAACGTACCACACCTTCCGAAATCTTTACCTTCGAGTAAAGGGCAGGCAGATTCTTTATGCCTTTTCCTCTCCTTCAAGCAGGTGGGTCATTTGCCCGATGATACAGGGCTTCCATGATTCAGGATTCCACATCTTCATGGCGGTGTTTTTTGTCAAGCATATAGTTCTTCTTTTTTACCCCAAATCATCTCCTCCGTGATTCCGGAGCGATTCGAACGCTCGACCCACGCCTTAGAAGGGCGTTGCTCTATCCAGCTGAGCTACGGAACCAGCCTTTTGTATTTTGCGTTGCAAAAGTAATATTATTATTCAAATTATGCAATGCAACATGGAGTAAACGTTTCTTTATTTAGAAACTTTGGCGTTTTTTATTCTACGATTGTCAGGCGGGCAAATTTCAATAACAGTTGTTTTTGTCCGAAATGGGTGAATGCCACTGTCGCTTTTGCGTTTCCTCCTTCTCCATCCAATGCGATGATTTCGCCTTCGCCAAAACGTTCGTGGCGTACTTTTATCCCTATCTGTAATCCCGAGAAATCTGAATGGGAAATAGATGGGGATGTCGTTGTTTTTTTGATTCTCGTCAGACGTGCAGGGCGTGAGTCAAGCTGTTGAGCAGGAGAGTCGGATGTCTTTCTATCTGTTGTATGGAGTTGTTGCCGGGGAGAAGTAAAACCGGAAAACCGAGAGGTCTCACGCCTTGTCGTGTCTTCTGCCATAGGGGTTAGGAGATACTGTTCGTCTATATCTTTCAAAAAGCGGCTTGGCGAGCACATGGGCGTTTGTCCGTTCCGAAAACGACTTTTGGCATAGGTCAGGATACAATTTTCCTCCGCACGGGTGATGGCTACATAAAAGAGACGTCGCTCTTCTTCGATGGCACGCGGGTTATCTTTGGACATGGAGGAGGGGAACAATTCTTCTTCCAATCCGACGACGAACACATTTTTGAATTCCAACCCTTTGGCTGCATGCACCGTCATCATGGTTACCTTGTTGGCATGTTCGTCTACGTCGTTGTCTTGGTCTGTCAATAGGGCTATTTCAGAGAGAAAATCGGCCAACGATACGTGTGATATTCCCTCTTCGCGGCGGATTTCGCAAAATTCGACAATACCTTTCAGCAATTCCTGCAAATTTTCCTGTTTACTGACTCCTTCCACCGAGTTGTCTTGAAACAGCGCGTTTACAATGCCACTTTCTTTGACGACGATGGCTGCTATGTCTGCGGCTGAAAGCGTTTCGTTACGTTCAGCAAAACCGATAATCAACGTTCTGAAATCGGCTAATTTTTTGGCTGTTCCGCTATTGATGGGCAAGGCATATCCAATCGGGTCGCTTAATAGAGTCCACAGACTTACTTGATGTGCGATTGCTGCCGCGAGCAGTTTGTTTACGGTCGTTTCTCCAATTCCGCGTGCGGGATAGTTGATGACACGTTTAAAAGCCTCTTCATCATGCGGATTGACAATTAACCGAAAATATGAGATGACATCTTTGATTTCTTTCCGTTGGTAGAACGACAGCCCTCCGTATATTTTATAGGGGATTCCCCGTTTTCGCATCGCTTCTTCTAAAATACGGGACTGGGCGTTTGTCCGATATAGAATGGCAAAATCGGCATAATTGTAATGGCGCATCTGCATCTCGTTGATTTTCCCGGCGACAATGTATCCCTCTTCATAATCGGAATAGGCAGACAGGAGCAACACTTTGTTCCCTTTTTCTTTTTCCGAGTAAACGTTTTTCCGTATCTGGTCTTTGTTTTTATGAATCAGGCTATTGGCTGCGTTTACAATGTTTTGGGTAGAGCGATAGTTCCGTTCCAGCTTAAAGATTTTGCAACCGGGATATTGGTTTTTGAATTGCAGGATGTTGTCGATGTTGGCTCCCCGAAAAGAATAGATACTCTGAGCGTCGTCGCCTACCACACAAATGTGCCGATGTTCTTTGCATAGCCGCTGGATAATCAGATGCTGGGCAAAATTCGTGTCTTGGTATTCGTCTACAAGCACGAAACGGAACAGCTGTTTGTAGCGCTCCAGCACTTCCGGGAAATCCCGAAACAAAATGTTCGTTTGCAACAGCAAATCGTCAAAATCCATTGCTCCTGCTTGTTGGCAACGATTTTGATATCGTTTGTAAACCTCACGCAGCAAAGGAACTTTTGCAGCCATGTCATGTTCGACCAGCTCTTTGCTTTGCTCATACGCTTTCCATGTAATCAGCGCATTCTTGGCGTTTGAGATACGCCCCTGTACCATTCCCGGACGATACACTTTGTCGTCTAATTGCATCTCTTTCAGAATCGAGCGCAACAGATTTTTGGAGTCCGCCGCGTCGTAAATGGTAAAATCGGAAGGATACCCGATGTGTTCAGCTTCTTTACGCAAAATACGGGAGAAAATCGAATGAAAAGTACCCATCCATAACCGTCTTGCTGTCTGTTCGTCTGTTAAAGCAGCGATGCGTTCTTTCATTTCGCGAGCGGCTTTGTTGGTAAAGGTCAATGCCAGAAGGGTGTATGGAGGTAGCCCTTGTCGCAATAAATAGGCGATTTTGTAGGTTAAAACACGCGTTTTCCCGGAGCCTGCCCCTGCGACAATCAGCGAAGGCCCATCGGTATACAAGACCGCTTCGCGTTGGCTATCATTTAGTTGATTCAGAAATTCTTCCACGTCCCTATTCCTTTTCAGGAAGCAAAGGTACAAATCCGTACCTGAACTTGCAAACATCCTGACATTGTCCGTTTAAAACTTCCTTTAGCCTAAATCAAACTACATTGAGGCTAAATGAAATGAGCCGGAAAGAAATCTTGGACTGTCCTCTCCTCAAATGGCAGGTAAAGAATTTCTTTGTCGTTTTTTTCGCTTTTCCCGTCCAACTATATTATTTTTGTCCCTGATTAAAATTTATCTGCAACCGATATTGATTATGTTGTGCAACTCGAATTCTGAAAAAAGAGAGAAAGAAATATGAATCACGGATTTGTCAAGGTCGCTGCAGCCGTGCCGCATGTGCGGGTAGCAGATTGTTTTTATAACATCCAACAGATAAATGGTTTGATGCGGCAAGGCGTAGAAAAAGGGGTTCAGGTGGTCGCTTTTCCGGAACTTGCTGTTACGGCTTACACGTGTCTGGACTTGTTCAGCCAACAAACGTTGCTCGACAATGCTCAACAGGCATTGCTCCAACTCGTTGCCGACACGCGTGAATTGCCTTTGATGGCTATTGTCGGCGTACCGTTGAGGGCTGAAAACAGGTTGATTAACGCTGCTGTCGCTTTTCAGCAAGGAAAGATTTTAGGTATTGTGCCTAAGTCTTATTTGCCCAACTATAAGGAATTTCAGGAGCAGCGTTGGTTCGCTTCCGCACTCGATCTCCGGCAGTCCTGCTTGGAACTTGGCGGTATGGAAGTGCCGATGGGAAATCATTTGTTGTTTACCTCCGGACAACTCATTGTCGGGATTGAGTTGTGCGAAGACCTTTGGGTTCCGGTGCCTCCCAGTTCCCTGCTCAGTATGGAGGGGGCAAATCTGATTGTCAACCTTTCGGCAAGTAATGAGTTGATAGGTAAGCATCATTATTTACGCTCGCTCATCAACCAGCAGTCTGCCCGTTGCATCGCCGGTTATGTTTATGCATCCGCTGGTTTTGGCGAATCCAGTACGGACCTTGTCTTTGCCGGTAATGGAATGATTGCCGAGAATGGGAAGCTGCTTGCCGAATCGCCCCGTTTTACACAAGAAGAGCAGTTGGTGGTCAGCGAAATAGATATCGAGGCGTTGCAGAACGACCGGCGACTGAACACCAGCTTTATGCATGGAGCGCGTAGTTTATTGCCAGCCGCGAGGCAAACGGTTCATTTTACGCTTTGGCAACCTGAGCGGTTCCATTTGACGCGGGAAATCGACGCGCATCCGTTTACCCCTTCCGGAGATGCGCTCGACGCACGATGCGAGGAGATTTTCCATATTCAAGTGGCCGGATTGGCAAAACGTTTGGTGCATACACAGGCGCAAACGGCTGTTTTGGGCATTTCCGGAGGGCTTGATTCTACGCTGGCGTTGCTTGTTACGGCAATGACTTTCGACGCGCTCCAGAAACCACGTTCACAAATCATCGGTATAACGATGCCGGGATTTGGAACGACAGGACGGACGTATCATAATGCCGTCAGCCTCATCCGTTCGCTCGGTGTCACGTTCAAGGAAATCTCCATCAAAGAAGCTTGTCTGCAACATTTCAAGAATATCGGACACAATCCGGACATACACGATGTGACGTATGAGAACAGTCAGGCGCGTGAGCGGACTCAACTGTTGATGGATGTTGCCAATCAGACGAACGGCCTTGTCATCGGAACGGGCGATTTGTCGGAATTGGCACTCGGATGGGCCACCTATAACGGCGACCACATGTCTATGTACGGCATCAACTGTAGCATACCAAAGACTTTGGTCAAATATCTGGTGGCATGGATAGCCGACCACAAGGTCGATGAGGTGTCGCGCCATACACTGCTTGACATTATCGACACCCCGATTAGCCCGGAGCTGATACCGGCCGATGCGGACGGACGCATCAGGCAAAAGACGGAAGACCTTGTCGGCCCATACGAGTTGCACGACTTCTTCCTCTATCATTTCATCCGTTTCGGCTCGCATCCTGCTAAGATGTATTTCCTTGCCCGGCAGGCTTTCGCCGGAAAGTATGACAATGCAACCATCAAGAAATGGCTCTACACTTTCTTCCGTCGTTTTTTTCAGCAGCAGTTCAAGCGCAGTTGCTTGCCCGACGGGCCTAAGGTAGGTTCCATCAGCCTCTCTCCGCGCGGCGACTGGCGTATGCCGAGCGATGCGGTGGCACGGCTTTGGTTGGAAGAAACGGAGCAGTTGACAATTGACAATTAGGCTTCGCATTCGGGAAACAAATTTTGGCCGTTCTTTGTAAAGACGATTTCCACGCTATCAATGCCCAATCCCATGCATTGCGCGAGGAGGTTGCGCGAAAGGGTTGAGGATGTTCTCCACGTTAATGCGCGAACTCTGCGTCTCATTCTGTTTCAGGGTGCTTCGACATCCGCCAGCAAGCGTGTCAGCGCATTGATACGATGAGTGGTATGCACTAAAGACACAGAATGGAATGCAGGAAAACGCGAAAGTGAGAATATGGTAGGGAGAGTGATACTCCCAAGAGAAAGATGCATCATTTGTTTGGCGCATCTTTTTTGCCTATTTTTGTATAAACTTTAAATTGGTAAAAATGAAAACTTTCTCTTGGGTAAAATGGATGGTAGGAATAATCGGGATGACCTGTCTGGTGGCTTGCGGAGGCAGACTTCAGAAAGAAACGAAAATGCCTGTGCGTTTGATTTTGGATACGGATATGGGACCTGATTATGATGATGTAGGTGCGATGGCGGTTATGCATGCGTTGGCTGATAGTGGGGAGGTGGAAATCTTGGCGGTGCTTTCTTGTAATAAAGACGAACGTTCGATTCCTTGTATCGAGGTGTTGAACACCTATTTCAACCGGCCGGATATACCGGTGGGTGCGCCGAAAGGAGACAGTGCCGTTTCGATGACGACTTGGCATAAGAAGAAGTGGACGGATGTTTTGCCGGCCCAGTATCCGCATCAGACGGCCCGAACGTCAGATGCTCCGGATGCGGTGGAGGTTTATCGGCGGATATTGAGTGCACAACCGGATAGTAGCGTGGTGATTTGTACGATAGGTTTTTTCACCAATTTGAAAGCCTTGTTATCGACAGAGGGCGATGCGTATAGTCCGCTCTCCGGGCGCGAACTGGTTGCTCGGAAAGTAAAACGGTTGGTTGCAATGGCCGGTTGCTTCCCGAAGGGGAAGGAGTTTAATGTCTATAATGATACGCCGGCTTCGCGTATGATTGCCGAACAGTGGCCGACGGAGATTCTTTTCAGCGGGTTTGAAATAGGAAACAGAATCCTTACGGGAAAACGATTGGTGGAGTTGCCCGTTGACAACAGTCCGGTAAAAGAGGCCTATGCGCTGTGTTTTACCGAAGGTGACCCCGATGGACGGATGAGTTGGGATCATACGGCTGTTTGGGTGGCAATTAAGGGATATGAATCCTGTTTTGATGTGGAACGGGGTATTTTTTGTATGTTGAATGACGAGGGCGAAAATGGTTGGACGCCGGATGAAAAAGGACGCGATTTGCGTTTGATTCAGAAAGTTCCGCCCGAAGAGATGGCTGCCCGAATTGAAAATTGCATGATGCATCAACCTGTTCTTCCATAAAGCTTATTCGTTTATCGAGAAAAAGCCTTATTTTTGTCCTCGCTAACGTGTGCGAGCAAAAAGAGGGTTTTTATGAAGGAAAGTCAAGATATCGAGATGTTTAAGAAGTTTCAAGATTCTTTTCGTAAATGGGGCGGGCATTTTCGCATTTTGGAACAACGTATACCGGTAGAGGAGCAGATGGAGTATTTCAAATACGCAGGGAAGTTGAAAAAGGACGACCGGGTCGATACGTCGGAAATGGATTTGCCAGTTTTGCAGAACGAGTTGTATGATCCGGACACTTCTGTATCGCATAAAAAGTATCTGTTGGCACTGTTGGCTTCCTCTCATTTGGTCAAAGCGTACCGAATTGTGGAGGAATACGCAGAGGCTCCGGAGCCTGAGTTGGTAAACTGGACGTATATGGCATTGATGGAAAGCCGCATTTCGTTGGAATCTGATTTGTCTGACGAAAAGCAGATTCTTATATCGACTGGTATGGGCGGAAAAGGGGATAAGCTTCGGTTTTATGTCTTGATATTGACAAACGAGTTGAAACCGTTTCAGGACTATCAGCGGAAAATCGTTGAACGCGAATTTCCCTATCAACTGGAGAAAGCGGATTGTGAGATTGAGCAGTTGACCGTTGGCGAACAATATGTAGCGATGGTCTTTCTGATTCCTGTGCTGGCCGAAATCAAGCAGGTGATAGAACGTGTGATAAACGAATGTAATGAATATGGAAATTTCCTCTCTTCCTCTTTTACGATTACCAACGTGAAGGAGTTGAGTGAAGAGGAGGTCAATGATGTAATCAGGAAAAATGAAGACAACAGTCGTACAAGCCGTTAAATATGGCGTAGTAGGGGCCGGTAATACGGTGATAACAGCTGTCGTGATTTGGGTGTTTCTGAAGTTGTTCCATTGTTCGGATGTCACGTCGAATGTAGTGGGATATGCAGCCGGAGTGTTGAATAGTTTTGTATGGAACAAAACGTGGACTTTCCACAGTTCGACCGGCTGGGTGGGAGAAGCGGCACGTTTCGGGATGGTCTTCGGTATTTGCTACCTGCTCCAGTTAGGTTTGCTTGTCTACGTGCTTAATCCCTATGTGCCGATAGACCCTTATTATAACCAATTGATTGCGATGGCTTTCTATACGGTTGTCAATTTTGTCATGAATAAGTTTTATACATTCAAGGCTTGATACAGGAAGACGGAAATAGGAGAAAGAAGAAGCTGGCAGTTATTGTTCCCTGTTACAATGAGGAATTGGTAATGGCTGAGTCTTATCGGCGTACGCGTGGCGTATTGGAGCAACTTCCTTTCCCTGCGGAAATCATATATATTAATGATGGTAGTGAAGACCGGACGTCTGCTATGCTGAATGAGATTGCTGCTTCTGACCCGTATGTGAAAGTGATTCATTTTTCACGAAACTTCGGGCCTCAGTCCGCTGTGACGGCAGGCATTAATCGCTGTGATGCGGATTTTGCTGTCATTCTCGATGCCGACATGCAAGACCCTCCTGAATTGATACCTGAAATCCTTTCGTTGTGTGAGCGGGAACAAGCGAATGTCGTGTATTGCGTCCGTAAATCACGCGGGGGAGAGAGTTTGTTTAATTAACGTGAGTTCGAC
>CAYXIX010000038.1:0-16768 GCA_964465405.1 uncultured Parabacteroides sp.
TTGAGGTTGTGCTGGCTGATGATTCGGAATTGTTGGATGAAGTGGTGGTTGTAGGATATACTAGCCAGAAAAAAGGTTTGTTGGCTGGTTCTGTTGAGACAACAAAGTTTGATGCAGCACTGTCTGAATTGCCTGTTTCAACTCCTGCCGCAGCGTTAATTGGAAAAATGTCCGGTGTTAATATTTCAACGCCAGCAGGTCAGCCAGGTTCGCAAGCCAGTATATCTGTTCGTACCGGTACAACGTGGAATGATTCTCCAATGTTGTATGTTATAGATGGGGCTGTACGTGATGCAACTGCATTTAATAATTTAAGTTCCTCTGAAATAGAATCTATTTCTGTGTTAAAAGATGCAGCTTCATCAGCTGTTTACGGTGCTCGTTCTGATGCTGGAGTTATTTTGGTAACAACCAAATCTGGGAAAGAAGGAAAACCTACTATTAATTACACAGCGAATTTTTCAGCGGATTTTGCAACACAAGAAGTTGATTTAACTAATTTGTATGATATGGGGAGATTGACAAATCAAATGTATGCAAATTATGGATTAACAGCTCCCGTAGGTATTGCTTGGTCTGATGAAGAATTGGAATGGGCTAGAAACTTACCGAATCAGGGTTATAATATGTTAAAAGATGTGTGGCATACACCTTATGTTATGAATCATTCATTAAGTGTTAGTGGTGGAAGTGAAAAGATTAAATATTTCGGAGCTGCAAATTATTATACGCAAAATGGTTTCATGGCTTCGACTGATTATAAAAAGTTGAATCTTCGTTTGAATGTAACGGCAGATATTACGAAAGATTTACAAGTGTATGCTTCGATTTCCAATACAAATACATATACTTCTTCCGCCCCGACTGAAGGTACGGATATGACTTATACAAAAGCTCGTGTATCTTTTAATTATATGCCTTCTACTTCTACTTCTGGTAGACTTTATATTGGTGATGGTTGGGCCTATGGAAATCCAGCAGCTGCTGCAAATGGTGCATCTGGTTATATTGATGATGATTTGATGAACCCGCAGATAAATTTTAGTGTGACATATAAATTACCTTGGGTACAGGGTTTGAGTTTGAAAGCCTCTTATATGGGAAGTTGGCAGAATACACGACATAAGCAATATGTGCGAGTTGAAAATTTTTATTATCCACAAACCTCTGGGGCTAATAACCATATTATTAATGTAGATGATGAAAATTTAGTTAGTTATTATGCTTCCACTGAAATGGGAGGGATATGGTCAAATGCTTCATGGACGACAGATCAACAATTAAATTTTCAAGCTACCTATGATCGGGTATTTGGCAAGCACCATATAAATGCAGCTTTGGTATATGAAGCTGCAAACTCTACTTATTACTATATTTCGAACGGGCGACAAAGATTTCCGTTATATCAAACAGATCAGTATTGGGCAACTAGTTCTTCTCATGACGATATGTCGGCAGATGGCGGTCCGGATACAGAATCAGGGCGTGCTTCTTGGGTTGTAGTTGGTGGATATGATTTTGCAAATAAATATATCTTTAACTTTTCTGTCCGTTATGATGGTTCTATGAATTTTGCACCGGATGAACGTTGGGGCGTTTTTCCTGCTGTTTCAGCAGCATGGGTATTAACTCAAGAACCATTTTGGGAGAATAATGCGAAAGTTTCTTTTTTGAAATTGAGAGCTTCTTTAGGTTTGACAGGTAATGATGCTGTTGGGGGATGGCAATGGCAAGAATCTTATGCAACTGGGAATTCTTATATGTTAGGTGAAAATTTGTCTCGATATTATGGTTTAAGGTATGGATCCTTGGTTAATCCATATTTGACTTGGGAAAAATCGTTGAGTTATAATGTCGGTGTTGATTACGAATTTTTTAATCATTTGCATGGGAACGTAGAATATTGGTATAAACATACATATGATATATTAGGTACTCGTCAAAATACATTGCCTACTACTTTTAGTAGAACGTTGCCATCTGAAAATTATGGGGTTGTCAATGCACAGGGTGTTGATTTAAGTATCGGCTGGCGTGATCGTACAGGAAAAGTTGATTGGCATGTGAATTTGACAGCTTCTTACGGTTGGAATAAAGTGATAGAAGAAGACTATTCGGAAGGTTTGTTGGATTGGGAAATTCCAGTTGGAAAATCGACAAATTATATAGCAACTTATTCAGGTTATATTATTCGTAATGAACAACAATTAGAAGATTTTTTAGCACAAAATCCGAATTATGGGACAGGACCGGTGGGAGGACTTCCTGTTCAAGTAGGTTCGTTTGTATATGTGGATAAAAGTGGTCCTGATGGAGTTCCAGATGGGGTTATTGATAAATATGATAAAGAGGTTCTTTATGCAAATCCCAATCCTGTTATTTTTGGAATCAATTTGGGAGCTACGTGGAAAAATTTCAGTGTAGATGCAACATTTACAGGGAAATTGCATAATCCGAAGAATTTTAATGCAATTGCGGATTATTATGATACAAGTAAACAGTTGTATAATATAGAATGGTTGACGAATTCTTGGACGCCTGAAAATACTGATGCTTTGTTGCCTTTGATGGCTCCAAGGGATTATCGTTCTTATTCTTGGTCGGATGTAGATTATTGGTATGAAGATGCAAGTTATATTCGTTTGAGTAATTTAAATATTGGTTACACGTTTAATTTTGAACGTCCACTGGGGAATGCCATTAGCAGCATAAAGTTGTTTGCTACAGGAACAAATTTGTTTTATATAAGTAATTTCAAACATTGGGATCCGGAGCTTAGTCCAAGTTGGAGTGGTGTCGGATATCCCATAATGAGAACTTTAGGTGGTGGTGTAAGTATTAATTTTTAAATGATTTCAAAAATGGGGAAAATAGTAAATAGTTTAATGAGGAGTTGGACTAAGGTTATAGTTTTTTCTCTTTTAATAGGAGGCATAATTTCTTGTGAGTTGGATTACCGAAATACATCGGCGATTGACCCTGATGCAGCTTGGGGAAGTGAAACGATGATACAGGCCTATTTGATTGATATTTATGGAGGGTTAATGCCAAGTTGGAATTTTACCGGAGATGGTAGCGATGAATCTAGTGATCAAAATTCATCTATGAGTGATTATCAGCGGGGAGTTAATCTTTCTGTGAGTAATAATGGAATTGATTTTGATTATGAATACATCGATCGAATTAATTTTTTATTGGATCAATTGCCTTTAATATCAGAAGATATATTACCCAAGGAAAGTAGTGACCAAATTAAGGGGCAGGCACTGTTTTGGAGGGCATGGCGTTATTGGAGCTATGTTAGTCAGTTGGGTGGTGTTCCGTTGATTTTACATACACAAAATGTAGATAATGAAGAATCCTTGTTTGTGGAACGTAGTCCGACTTCGGTGTGCGTAGATAGTATTATTGCCGATTTGGATCAAGCCATTGAATTATTACCCGCGACATGGTCGGGAGACGATTATGGAAGAATAAACCGTTGTGCAGCTTTGGCTTTTAAAGGTCGTGTTTTGTTGTGGTATGCTAGTCCACTATTCAATCGTAACAATAATCTGGATCGTTGGATAGCAGCTTATAATGCGAATAAAGAAGCTTTGGATGCTTGTCTTGAGGCTGGTTTTAAATTATTGGATGATTTTTCATCTATTTGGCAGACGAGCGGTTCTGCAAATACTGAAGCAATTATGGTTAGAGGATATTCATATCCGGATAGTTATTACAATATGTACACTTTATTGCCGGAACCTTTGACTAACGGATGGGCTTGTCGTTGTGTGCCTAATTTACCGACTATCTTGGCATTTCCGTTAAAAGATGGTTCTTCAATGGCAATTTATCCTCAGAACGCGACATTTAACACAACTCCGTTGGATACGGTGCGGCTAAGAACAGACCCTGCTTATAATGCGCAAATTGAAGAAATATTGGTTTCTGGAATGGATTCTCGTTTTTATGCATCTATATCTGTTCCTGGTATGTCATTCCCGTCAGAAGAAATACCTTCAGGACAAAATTTTTGGTCTACATATACTTATGTTAATGGGGTTTACAATAGTATGTTGAATTATCAGTTCTCAGTCGCTTTTTCGACTACTAATTACGGGGGCTTTTTCCCGTTGAAAGCGGTTACTCCAGGAACAGATAAATCGACATCAACGTACAGTGGTGTAAATAGTTGGATTGAAATCCGTTTGGCGGAAGTGTATATGAATTTAGCTGAGTGTGCTTCAGAATTGAATGCAAACGGACATGATTATAATGAAGCGTTAGGTTATATCGCAATATTGCGGGAACGTGCTGGTATTGAACGGGGTACTGGGGAAATCGGTTATGGTCTAGATCGTTATGCAAGTCAGGAAGGTGTCCGGTATTTGTTGATAAATGAACGTTTAGCTGAATTTGCTCAAGAAGATATGCGTTTTGATGATTTGCGTCGTTGGATGCGTTTTGATATTATGAATGCAGAAAAATATCGTTCAAATCTTTTTTGGGTTTATAATGAAAGCACAGTTGATTTTTCAGACTTTGACTGGACAAGGGACATGAATGATTTGGAAACCCGTGAATTGTTCCATTTGGAGTTTGTTTATAATGTAAATATGGTGGAAGCTTCTCAGTATAATTTCACAACCTCTCATTGGTTTTATCCGTTAGGTTTGGATACAATGGCAAAGAATTTTATTAATGATTTGTCGCAACAGAACAACGAGTGGGGAGGAACGTTTGATCCGTTATTATAGCGTTTGTTTTATTGTGTGTGTTTAGTTTTTTTGAATGAAAAAAAGTTTCTGAAAGGGAAAGAGATGCCTTATGCGGAGTCATGAAATCCTTCCCTTTTGGGAACTTTTGAAATCGAAAAACTCCTAAATTGAAAATTCATTTTTATTCATGTATATCTTTTTCCGGTCGGATGACGGGGCTGCACTGCCCTCATGAGGCCTTTGTATGACCTTTGAGGCACTTAGATACAACCTCTGAGGCATTTAGGTCGGAAGATACAAAAACAAAGAAATATGGCATTTTACAAGAAACAATATTCAAAGACACAGAATGTGTATTATCCGCAGGCTGTCGTGGTGGGCAAGCCGGTAACGACAAAAGAGGTTGCGGAAGAGTTGTCGTCAATTTCAACAGTGAGCCGGAGTGATGTTAATGCCGTGTTAGGCGACTTGGCACGTGTACTTTCCAAATTTTTGAAACAGGGTAAAAGTGTGCGCATCGATGGGTTAGGTACATTTCGTTACACCTTGAAAACGGTGGGGGTCGAGAACCTAAAGGATTTTGATTTCCAAAAACAGATAAAGGGTGTGCGTGTACAGTTCACGTCTGAAACCACTTTTGAATATCGTGGAAGCCAGGCAAACCGTGATTTGGTAGACAAAAGCATCGAATGGATAGAATTACCATCCGACTTTTCAACTCCGGAAGAGCCTGACACTGAGGAACCGGACGTCGAAGAGGAGGAAAAACCGGGCGGATTGTAGGATCTTTAAAGGCGGATTGCTATGATGATAAGAATTTTTTTCTGTATATGTAGCATTATTTGTTTTTCTGTCCCTTCACTGGCACAAGTGGAGGGATGGTATCCGGATAATGGAGATGGGACTTTTACTAATCCTATTTTATGGGGAGATTGGCTGGATCCGGATATAATTCGGGTCAATGATAATTTTTATATGGTTTCTACGAGCAACGTACCCGGAAACCCGATTTTGAAGTCGAAAGATTTGGTAAATTGGGAAATGACCGGATATGCGTTGGATCGTTATGATGAAGATCCTTGTGACTGTACTCACACGTTGTTTGTGGCGGTCGTCACAAACCGGTTGTGGCGATTAAGGAGATATGTATCTTAAAGGTAATAACAAAAACTAACGATTACACAAATTGCAGAGTATTATTATCATTCATTTTTTCAATAATTAAATTAGCTATGCTTTTCAAAAGACTTATATATGTATGTTCAGGAACTTTGCTGTTTTTGTGTTCCTGTGGGCAATCGTATGTTGAAGAACTGTCAACACAATATGCCGATCTGAAAGTAAATAACAAAGGATTCATTTGCCAAATCGTAAATAAACAGAATGGAAAAAATTACCTGCCGGAAGAAAAACCTTCACCAATATTGGCTTTATATGATGGCAAAAAGTATATTTTGCCGACACACATACAGGTCGAACCGGATAAATGGATTATCACGTTTGAGAACCAATCCCAAGCAACCCTTTCAAAAGAAATAAAAGAGAACTGTTATATCCGTCTGTCACTGGAATCCTTGACGAACCGCAGTAGTATAGAAGCGATTGTATGGGGGCCTTATGCAACAACTATTTCTCAATATATCGGAGAAACGGTAGGGGTGGTACGTGATACAAGTTTTGCGATTGGAGTACAAGCCTTGAACATTTTTACGACCGAAGGCGTTCCTCATCTTGGAGATGATGCAACAGGTGCTTTTTACATCAATCCATTACCAGGACAACAAATACCTGATGAATTAAAAGGTCAAATCGGGAAACAAATCAGCAACATCAATGTCAATGAAGAAGGTGATATACCTGTCTATGTACGTCAATGGAGGGGAAATGCTGCTGTAGAACGTCCTTACGGTAGCGATATTCAGTTTGAAGCTCGCGATTGGCGAACAGAAAAAGTCATTGATTATGAAGGAAGAAGACAAACTGTAACAGCCTACGATCAGGATTTTATCGGTAGTGCCATTGCTTTGTTCGCAGTTCCTTCAAATAAAGCAATTGATATCATCGGGAAAATTGAATTACAAGAAGGATTACCTCATCCGCAAATAGATGGAGAATGGATCAAAACCAGAAAGAACCAGAATCTGGCTTATATGTTATATGAAGGGCCATCCTTAGACAATGCGCTGGATTATGCAGATTCCTGTAATTTCAAATTGGTTCATATAGGTGATATCTTTAAAAGCTGGGGACATTTTGACCTCCATACATCCCGCTTTCCCAATGGAGCAGAACAAATCAAAGCATTTACAGACAAGGCGAAAGTTCGTGGTATTGATATAGGAGTACATACCTTGACCATGTTTACCTCAACACATGATCCATACGTATCCCCAATACCGAGCGACAGTTTAGCCATTGCAGGTAGTTCGACTTTAACCAAAACCATCAGTGCAACTGATAAGGATATTGAGATTGTATCTCCTGAGTTTTTTACTTATTTAGGCGAAACTCACTCGGCCAAGATCGGTACTGAAATTGTATCCTATAGAGAAGTAACAACCGATAAACCCTATAAACTCATTGATTGTACGCGTGGGCAATTTGGAACCAAACCTTCTGAACATGTAGCTGGTACAAAAATCGATAAATTGTTGAATAACTGTTATAGCGGATTCTACCCTGATGTGCGTTTGAGTGATGTGTATGGACAACGTCTGGCAGAAGTTTGTAATGAAACTGGTATTGCTTTAATGGACTTTGATGGATATTATGGTGGTTCACCAACCGGTCATGGTTGCATGGGAGCTTCGAAGTTCCTTACAGAATGGTTTGATGGGTTAGCAGACAAGGGTATAATTTCCTGTGGCTCCTCTCCCTTCCATTATTGGTGGCATATTTATTCATTTATGAATTGGGGAGAACCTTGGTATGATAATCTACGAGAAAGTCAAGTTAATTATCGACTGGAAAACCAACGTTATTTCGAACGTAATTTAATGCCCGGTATGTTAGGATGGTTCAAATTGGAACAGACCTATCGTCCTGAAGATATTGAATGGATACAAGCACGTAGTGCGGCTTTTAATGCCGGATATTTACTGCGAGTCGATGAAAGTATTGAGCAAAACGGTTTTAAGAGTCAATTGTTTGAAGCTATTCGGGAATGGCAGAAAGTTCGTAATCTGGGTTTATTTACTTCAAGTCAAAGAGAACGTATGAAAAATCCTGCCAATGAATTCCATTTAGCAAAAAACGGAGAATCTTCTTGGACCTTGTATGACGTGACACTAAAAGGAGGAAATCAACATAAGTATCGTTCTGTACAGACAGGAGAACCTTTGCAAAGCAAGTTTAATTTTGAAAATCCTTACGAAAAACAACCTGTTCAATTTTATGCAATTGTCAAAGCAGGAGAAGAAGCCGAAGGTTCTATCTCTAATTTACAAATATTGATAGAAGGTTGTGCTCCTATTCAGATTAAGGAGTCATTAAAAGCTGGTGAAAAATTATACTGCGACGGAAAACAGGTTTATATTTGTAATGACTGTTGGAAAACACATAAAAGTTATCCAATAGCAAAAAACATTTCTTGGAATAAAGGGAAAAACAACATAACAATACAGTGTGATTTTTCTTCATCCAAAGCCCCTCTAATAGATATCGAATTTAAAGCGTTGGGAAATCCTGAACAAATAAATAAGGTATGAAATAATGGGAAACTTGAACTGATATAATAAATAACAGCATGAAGAAAAAATATTTAGTAAGTGCAGCAATTGCCTGTATGTTGTGTGGCTGCCATATGAATAACGGGCGTACGTTTCAAACGGATTATTTTAGTGTGGATGTGGACGAGAAGGGGTATATCGTGGGAATGTGGAATACGACGCGTGAAAGCCGTAATTTCAGTCCGGCAGACCGGCCTTCTCCGTTGTTGGCGCTTTATAATGCTTCCGAAAGGCAATATTATTACCCGCAGAAAGCCAGTTTCAGCAATGGGAAGTGCCGGTTGGAGTATGCAAACGGTTCAGTCGCTACCGTCCGTTTGGATGAGAAAGACAAATATTTAAAGTTGACCTTGGAAGCATTGGATAACCGGGAAGGGATTACGGGTGTGCAATGGGGCAATTATTATACGAATATCAATAATCTTTTGGGAGAGATTATCGGGGTGGCACGTGATACGAGTGTTGCAGTGAATTATGCCATCGGCGTGTTGGCTTTGGATGACAATACGATAGGGGGAGAATCTCGTTATACCTCAGAAACTGGTTCCGGAGGGTATATCGCTCATTCGCCGGATCCTGTAAACCATCCATTACCTGTCACATTGCATGAAGGGCAACAATTTACTTTGGGAGGTGACGGCATCAGCGACGTGGCTTTTTATAACCGGAAAGAACCTTATTACCGGATGTTGTACGGAAGTGCGGCGACTGTTGATTGCAATGGCAGGGTTTACATCCATTACCATTCGCGTGACCGCCGAAAGGGTGATTTGATTTATTCGCCGGAGGGGGTACCTATCCAGCAGAATAATGAACCGAACCATTTGATGCGGCAGGATGTGCCGGGTGTGGATTTTATAGGTTCGTCGATTGCTTTGTGGGGCAGTCCGGACAGTATTGCACTGATGGATGTAATCCAGACGATTGTATTGGACGAGGGATTGCCATATACGACTTTCAATGGTAGATGGGTAAAAGATCCGACTGCTTTTATGCCTGACTTACTGACTTATGGCGGTTTGTATGACAGTGTCGCTTCGTATGCCAAGCAGATGGGGCTGAAAGTGATTTCCGCGTATGATCAAGGTTTTTTGAATCCGGATCGCCGGAATGGCGGTTTTGTAGATGGCATAGGAGAGAATATCCGGAAGCCGTTTCGTATGACAAGCGGCAATTTGTCGCATCGTGAATTTGCAGACCTGCTGGCAAAGGATAGCTTGATTTTCGGTCGGACGACGATTACGAACTCTTTGGCTCCGGGTACGTTGGATTGTAGCCCGATTCCTTCAGACAGCGCTTGTGTGCAACATCGTCGTCATTTGGCGGAAGACTTGTCGGAAAACGATACGCTGATTTATATAGACGCCCCGACCTATTTAGATGAGATTGCCTGCTGGGAAGGGCATTGCAAAGAATTGAATATGGTAAAAATAGGTAAGGAACTGATTCATTATTTGGGTGTATCCGATACGAAACCGTATCGATTGTTGAATGTAACGCGTGGTTACTGGAACACGTTTCCGGCCGCACATCGCAAAGGAGACAATGTAGACAAAATGCAGGTTACGGTTGGATGGGCCTATCAAGGATTGGTTCCGGGCTTGGAACTGCAAGATGAGATAGGGCGTCATTATGCTGACATTGCCAAAAACAGTGGAGTCGGGTATTATGACCTCGATGGGCAGGAATTCTTGTTTCACAGCGGTTTTGGTTCCTATTCCGTAAAACGTTTCTTTAGAAGCATGTTTGAAAAGGCGAAAGAATATGGTTTGCCAGATATCCGGTTTACCGGCGCGACATTGTCGGAAGGTTCTTGGCATTACCAGAGTATTTGGAACGTAGGGGGCGGATTGAACATGTATGATGCCGATAAGCGTGTGTGGGGAAGTACGACGAGTCAAGGCAAAGATTTGCGGGATGTGACTTATGCGAACTTCTTCCCTTCTTCTTTCGGCGGGAACTTCCCGATTACAGCGACTTCTACTGTTGAACAGTATGAGCACATTGAGGCAACGGCGGTCGGCTATGGCGCTACGTACAGTTTACGTGTTGGGCAAAAAGATGTGGAGAGCTGTCCGCAAAAATATACCATTTTCAATGTGATTCGGACATGGGAGGAGGCCCGACGTGCCGATGCTTTCCCGACGCATATCCGGAAATTGTTACAAAATCCGGCTCTTAACTGGCGACTGGAAAAGAAAACGACCGGTGAGGGTTGGACACTTTACAGGTTGGAAAACGGGCAGAAAGTCCAGTCTTTTGATTTGCAGGCAAAGCGATAAGTATCGGATTTTGTAAATTTTGCTTGTATTCAAGAATGTAAATTGTATAAAATTAAGTGCAAATGAATAGGGTGAAGGAGATACTAGTAGGGATTGGCTGTTTATTTTCGATAAGCGGTTTGTCAGCCAAGGAATACCATGTATCTCCTTCCGGTAACGATATTGCAGAAGGTACTCTTTTTAATCATGGTCGTATCGTAGAGATCAATGGGCGTTGGTATGTCGCTTATCATCGTCCGACACATGGATGTGCCATGATGCGTAAAGCCTGCTTGGAACCGATAACGTTTAATCCGGACAGTACAATATCGGAGGTGGAAATGACGACTCAAGGTGCAGGCTGCCCGATTTCACCTGTAGTACGGATGGATGCGGCAAGAGCTTGCCTGATGGAAGGGAACGTAAGGGTGAAGGTTCATAGGCCAGCTCATGATGTACCTGTCGAGTATCTTGCCGGTATTCAAGATGGAGATTATGCTTATTGGAAATATTATGATTTTGATTTGGCAAAGGTTAATTACTTTGTTTGTAAAACATGGGATAAAAACAAAGCAGCTAAAATTGAAATCCGGCTGGATGCACCAGACAGAGAGTTGATAGGAACTTGTGAAGTTAAACCTATGCAAGAAGAGGTGGCTTATGCAATTCATGAAACGAAGATAAAGTCTGTCAGGGGTGGAAAACATGCATTGGTTTTAGTATTTCGAGGAACCGATAAGACTGATATAGAGTCAGCTCTTATGAATTTGGAATGGTTCACATTTATAAATAAAGAATGAATTGGAAAATGAAAAAGAATCTTATCATTGTAGCGTTAGCTGCATGTAGCATATATGCCAGTGGCAAAGTGAAGCCGGTGGTACATTATAATTTTGGAAAGTCGGGTAACGTTACCTATGCTGTAGCCCCTGAACAGATTTCTCCTGTGGAAGGAACTGAGGTTTTACAGGCTGTTGGAAATCCCGTATTTTTTGCCGATGCACCGGGCGACAAGAAAATGAGGGGAGAAGGCGCTATTCTTTTTAATGGGAAAGAGGATGGGTACCGGCTGGAACATGCTTTGGGAACATCGCAGGAAAATCAGTTGTTGGAGGTTTGGGTGAAACCCCAGTTGCATTCGACAGGGACGAACCTGCAGGTAGTTGTGGCAAATGGGAATGGGGAAAATGGATATGTGATTGCACAAAAGGCAGACCGTTGGTTACTGATATCTGGCGGAGTCGGAGTTGTTGAAATGGGGGAAGTATCCAAAGGCATTTGGACACATTTGGCTATGGTTATAGATGAAGGGAAAGGTTCTGTATGGGTAGATGGGGAAAAGATAAAAGATTTCCATCCAACGAAAGAGTTGGCTCCGAATTTTTCTATTGCAGTTTCAGATAAGGGAGAAGATGCATTTAGTGGAGAGGTCTATGAAGTCCGTTATAGTACGTTTAAAACAGGTTGGTTTAATCCGGGTACGGATTTCCTTCTTGATTATCAAGAACAAAAGAGGTATGACAAACAACGTGCGGAAAAACGTAGGGCTTTAGTTGCTCAAATCAGTGAACCGGGATTGGGAAAAGAATTGGTTTCTTCTTTTGATGATGTACGACAGCAGACGGATTGGCTTGTCTGGCTGATAACAGAATCATGCCGGTTACAAGTGAAACCAGCGAAAGATGGATGGAGCACAATGTTTCAGCTTAGCAATGGGTTGGTTTCGAGAACCTTTTATGTGGGCGATAATCTTGCTTGCGTAGGTTATAAAAATCTTTCCAATGAAGCGGAATATCTAAGAGCTGTGAAACCTGAGGCGCGTATTCGGGTGGATAGTGTATGGTATGAAGTAGGGGGATTGAAGAGACAACCGGAATATTCTTATTTGTTGGAGTCTTGGTTACCTGAATTGGAAGCTTCGCGGCAAGCATTTTCTTTGGCAAAGGTAGAAACAGGTGAACCTTTGGAACGTTATGTATGGAAGTCCCGATATAACGCCGTTCCGGTCGATTGGCCTGCGAAAGGATTGCGGGTGATTATGACTTATGAGCCGACAGAAAGTATGCCGGATGTGAAAGATTTGATTGTAAAGGTTAATTATGAGCTTTATCAGGGTATTCCGGTAATGGCTAAGTGGGTCGAAGTGATGAACAATGGAGATAAACCTGTTGTTTTGAATGAGATAGAAACAGAAATTGTGGCGATGAATCAAGACCAAATTCGTCGGATCCATGTTGAAAGTGATTATTCGTTTGCATTGGTGAATGCTGATTTACGTGGAAGCGCATTAATGCATTATGCCGAGACTCCCCAAAAATATCATGTGGGAAGTTCGACTACGCAGTGGAGGGTTGATCCGGAGTATAATACATGGGCAAGTCATAATCAGGCAGAGGATAAATTTTTAGGTTTTCAACATTGTAATTTATTGGTCAGTACTTTACCTATGGGGCCGGATGTGGTCGTTGACGGGCAACATCCTTTCAAATCTTACATGACATTTGAATTGTTGCAAGACAGTGATGATCGTGAACGGCAGTCATTAGGACACAGGCGTATGTATAGAAAATTGGCACCACAAGTGACAGAGTCGTTGATATGCGGGGGAATTACGTCGCACGATGAAACACAATTGAAAAGTTTTATTGACCAGATGGCTGAATTAGGCTTGGAACAGTTAGATATTATGGCTTGGCCCGGAATTAGCCATGATAATCTTGATTCCACTTATGT
Source organism: uncultured Parabacteroides sp. (assembly GCA_964465405.1). Taxonomy (GTDB): domain Bacteria; phylum Bacteroidota; class Bacteroidia; order Bacteroidales; family Tannerellaceae; genus Parabacteroides. The sequence goes on from CAYXIX010000038.1 coordinate 13,426, forward strand.
ACAGCATTGGAAAAAGATTGCCACTTATGCGAGAGAACGGGGAATCGTAATGGGAGGTTATGAATTGCAAGTCGCATCGCGTGGGCGAGGAAAAGAGGTCGATTGTGTGAATCCTGAAACCGGAAAAACAGGCAGTATTTTTGGACAGAGTGTTTGTATCGCCAGTGGCTGGAAAGATATTTACTATCCTAAAATGTGGGAGTTTTTTGATAAGACCGGTTTGATGACTTACAATATGGACGGTCCCTATCATGGGGATGTCTGTGCGTCAGAACAACATCCGCATCATCGTGGTATGGAAGATTCTCAATGGGAACAGTGGAAAACACAGGTTGATGTTATCCATGAATTAAAACGTCGTGGAATGTATGTGCCGATTCCTGATTGGTATTTTTTGAATGGTCAGAATTCGACAGGTATGGGCTACCGGGAAGCCAGTGCGAATCTTACACCACAACAGCAATTATTATTGGGGAGGCAATATATTTATGACGGTACGTGGCATAAAATTCCACCAATGGGATGGATGACGTTGCAATTAGTCGGTTTCTATACGAATGATCCACGTGTCGGTTTGGAGCCTTTGTATGAAAATATAGAACGTTATGAACAACAGCTGATTCAGTATCTGGCAAGTGGCTGTCATCTGACCATTCGCGGTAATCGCCTGTATGATACTCAAGAAACCAAACAGATGGTTACCAAATGGATCCAGTGGTTTAAGACGTATCGGGATATTTTAACTTCAGATATTATACATGTTAGCCGGCCGACCGGCCGTGATTTGGATTGTATGATGCATGTGAATCCATTTATAAAGCATAAAGGAATGGTAATTGTTTTTAATCCTACGGACCAAGATGTGGTAAAGGAAATGCGTTTGCCTCTTTATTATACAGGTTTGAAAGGAAAAGCTACGATTATGTCTGAGAAAGGAGAACGTAAGGAATATGTGTTGGATAAAGAATCTTGCCTTTCGTTGCCTGTATCAGTAAAAGCACAAGGGATAAATTGGTTTTTGATTGAAGAATCATGCGATGCATCGGAATAAAAAATAGATAAATATAATTAAGTATGAAAAGGGAAATAAGTATTATAAATATTGCGTTGTTTTTTTCGATGGTAGTTCAGGCCCAGTCTTGGTTACCAAAACAAAAGAATATAGATGAAACATATCGCTTGTTGGAATGTTTTTATGAGGAAGCGCAGTTACAAGATTGTAGACCTTTAAGTTTGTGGACAGTAAAAACAGAAAGGACGGATGTTCCTAATGGTGTGAGGTATCGGTTTTGTTTTGTTGCGAATCAAGATATGCAGGATGCAGGCGTTGCTGTCGCCTTTGACCGTTATTGGTGGACGAGTGATAATTATGTGATGATTCCGGCTTCGGTTTATAATGGGAATCGTCAACGAATAGTGAATCGGGAGTATGCAACAGGGTTAGATGCAACCGATTATTATCGTCCTGACTTGGCACTGACTTCAAATCCGATTCCACAGCTTTCTCCGGAATTGGGAGCCCATTCGCGATTGGAAGTATTGGTGAATAATACAGCAACACCGGCGATTGTTTATCTGGACAGGTTAAAGCAAGAAGGGACAATTTTACTGACGGATCAAGGTATTGTGCGTGATGGGCAGGTTTTGGATCATGCATTGATAGTGGAAGAATCGCCATTACGGGATGTTGCTTCATTTGTCATCAGTGCGCCAGGCGTACGTGAGCGGAAGCCGGAATTTATAGGTTTCAGTAAGAGTCCGGATCGGGGAATTCGAGTAAAAAAAGGGGATGAAATTGTGATAAATATAACAAAGCTTTCGTTTCATTGTGAAGATGTTCCGGCATTGTTGACGTGTTTCATGGAAAATAGAAAAACACATATAGCCAGTATACCTCCACGTAACTTGATGCCAATGAGTGAGGTTGGGGTGCGGATGATACGGAATATCGATGAGCGGTATTATCGTGGAGAGGATGGAACGGAGTTTTATTGTCCGGAAAATGCAGATTGGATGTCGTATGGATGGATTGGAGGATTGATTAATACCTATCCGATGTTGGCGTTGAATGATAAGGTACATTTGGAAAGGGTAACGCATACGTTTGATTTTGCTTTGCCTCGTGCAAAAGGCCAAAGCGGTTATTATTATGATGTATTGAATCATGATGGTAAAGTTTTGTTGCGTGATGCAGCGAAACGGATGAAAGAAATCGGTTTGACCCGTAAAAATGGCGATATACTTTATTGGATGGTGAAACAATTTAATTTATTAAAATTACAAGGAAAAGGGGATGCCATACGTCCGGAGTGGGAAGAAGAGGTACGAAAACTTGCTGATGCATTTGTCTGTACATGGGAAAAGCAAGGAACATGGGGAAATTATGTTAATGTAGAGACTGGCGAAGTTGCAGTTTATAATACGACCGGAGGCGCTATGGCTGTGGCTGGTTTGACTTTGGCCGCTACTTATTACAAGGATGCGAATTATTTGCGGGTGGCACGTGAGGCGGCAGCCGAGTATTATGCCGATTTTGCGCGGGTGGGCTTCACCTCCGGAGGTTGTGGCGATATTTTACAAAATGCAGACTCGGAAACGGCTATCGCCTTGACTACCTCGTTGATGACGCTGTATGAAGCAACGGGCGAAACAACCTATTTGCGACAGGCGAAAGACTTGGCGAATCTGTGTGCGACTTGGACCGTCTCTTTCTGTTATCGTTTGCCCGAAGAGACACCGCTTGCAAAGTTAGGTGCGAATCTGACCGGTGCGGTGTGGGCAAGTACGCAGAACAAGCACGGTGCACCCGGCTTCTGCACGCAATCGGGCGATGCCCTATTCAAGCTGTATCGAGCGACGGGCGATACGCTCTATGCTGCGTTGTTGCGTGATGTCATTCACGCCCATGCAGAAGGGATTCAACCCAACGGGAAGATAACGGAACGGCTAACCTACTGCGATGCCGATAGTCGTGGTTCGCGGGGAGATGGCGGTAAAACGGGTTGGAATGAGACCAACGGTGCACTGATGGTTTTGGAGATTCCGGGTATTTATCTCCGGACAGACCTGAACCGGATGTTTGTGTTCGACCATGTCGATGTAAAGGTTGTAAAGCAGACAGAGAAGGCTTTGTGGTTGGAGATTACCAATCCGACTGCCTACGATGCGTGTGTCACTATCCTGAAAGAGGATGGGCAGCAGGCGTGTAAGCCGTTAGGCGATAATGCTTTTCTGCAATGGGACGAGTGCGTGTCGGTCAAGGCAGGAAAAACGGTGCGGTATAAAATACCACGCGGAGGCTGAATCGGAATACACGGAAGGTAGTTGGTTTTAGCCCGGAGGC
>CAYXIX010000039.1:0-16603 GCA_964465405.1 uncultured Parabacteroides sp.
TCAAAACGTCCTTTTACCTGTGCCATAACTGTGAATGTTAATAAATCGAACAAAATAAATAAAACCTTTTTCATTTCTCGTCATTTTTAAATGGTTCTACAATACATTACTTACCAAAAAATTCTTTGTTTCTTTTCCGCCGCAAAACTAACAAGACATTTCTTCCAAAACAAATAGAAGTCTATACATCAGATAGTTACGCGCAAATAACTCTTGTTGAATATAAACAACTTAAGCAACCGATTTTTTTCAGAAAAAAGTTTTTTGCCATACAAAAGAAATTAGATTACCTTTGTAGAGTAATATTGAAATCTAACAAATTATGGACAGAACAATGATTGAAGATGCCGTATTTCCCGATTGCCCGATCCGAAATATTCTGGCGCGCTTTTGCGACAAGTGGTCTCTTGTCGTCATTTACACACTCAACCATGCAGGTAAAGAGGCGATACGCTTCAAAGAGCTGCAACGCGAAATTCCCGATATATCACAAAAAATGTTGACTGTCACACTCCGCACGTTGGAAGAAGACGGTTATGTCACCCGAACCGTCTTCCCCGAAGTTCCTCCGCGAGTGGAATATGCATTGACAGAAAGAAGCAACTCTTTATTACCCCATATAAACGCGTTGATAACATGGGCATTGGAGCACAAAGAAGACATCATGAATGACCGAAAGAAGAGTCTTTCGAAAAATGCTTTCAAAGCCTCAAATACCCGGAGGGTAAACCGGCTTGGGCAGAAAGTAATCTGATATCAAACAAAAAGTCTGCACAAACGCATCTTCCACAAAGAATATTACTAATTTTGTGAGCCTGTACTCAAAACAGGGAGCAACCTCCCCGTCTGGCCGCACAGAAACAACGAGCATGATTGAACGAATATACATCTTGGAAAGTGTCGATCCGGTAATTTTTTATGGAGTCAACAACAGCAATATGCAATTAATCAAGACATTGTTTCCTAAATTGCGTATTGTGGCAAGAGGCAATGTGATGAAAGTAATCGGCGACGAAGACGAGTCGGAACTGTTCCTCAAAAAAATCCGCGAAGTAGAAAAATTCTGCGAAGAGTATAATTCGCTCAGCGAAGACATCATTCTCGACATTGTGAAAGGGGAAAGACCGGTCATCGCCAAACAAGAGAACCTGATTATTCATGGGATGAACGGCAAACCCATCATCGCGCGGACGGAAAACCAACGTCGACTGGTCAAAACGTTCGAGGAGAATGACCTTGTCTTTGCGACAGGGCCGGCCGGAACGGGAAAAACCTTCATCGCCATCGCCCTTGCGGTCAAAGCGCTCAAAAACAAAGAAATCAGAAAAATCATACTCAGTCGCCCGGCAGTTGAGGCGGGCGAAAAGCTGGGATTCTTACCCGGTGAGATGAAAGACAAATTAGACCCTTATCTGCAACCGCTTTACGACGCATTACAAGACATGATACCCGGAAATAAACTGCGGGAATACATGGAAAGTAACGTCATCCAGATTGCACCGCTTGCCTTCATGCGGGGGCGTACGCTGAACGATGCTGTCATCATTCTCGACGAGGCACAAAACACGACGACGCATCAAATCAAAATGTTCCTTACCCGATTGGGCATGAATGCAAAAATGATTGTAACAGGCGACATGAGCCAAATCGACCTGCCGCCCTCATGCGTTTCCGGTTTGGTGCAAGCCATGCAAGTATTAAAAGGCGTGAAGGGAATCGGGCGTGTGGAGTTTGAGAAAAAAGATATCGTCCGCCATAAACTTGTCCAACGCATCGTGGAAGCATACGACAAATTTGAAAGTAAACGAATCAAAAGCCGTACGTCCGATACTGCGACCGGCGACCTCAGAGAGACAACGAATATTTTAACCCAAACCCGGAAATCCGACAAAGATCCGGACTAAAAAACAAATAGAATGAAGAAAGCTTTAACAAAAACAGATTTCCACTTTCCCGGACAAAAAAGTGTATATCATGGGAAAGTGCGCGACGTGTATAACATCGACGACAAAGTGCTGGTTATGGTGGCAACAGACCGCATATCGGCATTCGATGTCATCCTGCCTGAAGGTATTCCGTATAAAGGACAAATGTTGAACCAAATCGCAGCCCATTTTTTGGATGCAACCACAGACATCTGTCCGAACTGGAAATTGGCGACCCCTGACCCGATGGTAGCCGTTGGCGTCATGTGCGAAGGTTTCCCTGTCGAAATGATTGTACGCGGTTATTTGTGTGGCAGTGCATGGCGTGCTTACAAGAGTGGTGTACGCGAAATTTGCGGCGTCAAGCTGCCGGAAGGTATGCGCGAAAACGAACGTTTCCCTGAGCCTATCATCACTCCGACTACCAAAGCTGAAATCGGGGAACACGATGCAGACATCTCTAAAGAAGAAATTTTAGCCAAAGGATTGGCTACACCAGAGGAGTATGCACTGCTCGAACAATATACGCTCGCTCTTTTCCAACGCGGTACAGAAATTGCTGGCAAACGGGGGTTGATTCTGGTCGACACCAAATATGAATTTGGGAAACATGACGGAAAAATTTTCTTGATGGACGAAATCCATACGCCTGATTCTTCCCGCTATTTCTATTCAGAAGGGTATGAAGAACGTTTTGCCAAAGGCGAACCTCAGAAACAACTATCCAAAGAGTTTGTACGCGAATGGTTGATGGACAACGGCTTTCAAGGAAAACCCGGCCAGCAAGTCCCTGAAATGACACCGGCAATCGTGGAAAGCATCAGCGACCGTTACATCGAGTTGTATGAACATATCACAGGCGAGCAATTCGTCAAAGGCGATACAGACAACTTGTTGGAGCGTATTGAGAAAAACGTAACTGCATATCTTCAAAAATAAAACGAAACAGTTTATGGCAAAATATGGTTCAGAACAGGTCTTGCCTTATAATCAAAAAGAACATAAGGCCATACAAGTCAAACGCATGTTTGATTCCATAGCAAACATATACGATAAACTGAACCATACACTTTCGTTCGGAATCGACAAAATCTGGCGCAGGAGAGGGATTGATTTCCTGCGCCCTTTTTCGCCGACAACCATACTCGACGTAGCAACGGGAACAGGCGACTTGGCCATCTCTATGTGCCGAAAATTAAAGTCTGTCCACGTAGTGGGCGCAGACATTTCGGAAAGAATGATGGATATCGGACGACGCAAAGTTGCGAAAGCGGGGTTGACCAATCAAATCACATTCGACTGTCAAGACTGTACGGCTCTGACCTATCCTTCTCATTCGTTTGATGCCGTAACAGCGGCTTTTGGAGTCCGAAATTTCGAAAATATAGAAAAGGGAATCGCCGAGATGTATAGGGTACTAAAACCCGGTGGACATTTGATGATTCTGGAGTTATCTTTCCCGGAACATTTCCCGATGAAACAGCTTTATGGTTTATATTCAAAAACGATTATCCCGACAATCGGACGCATGTTGTCTAACGAACAGGCGGCGTATCATTATCTACCTGCATCCATTCGAGTGGTTCCACAAGGAAAAGTCATGACAGACCTACTCAGCCGGATCGGTTTTCTCGACGCACAAGCGCATACGTTCACATTTGGCATTTGCTCTATGTACACGGGGCGTAAAAGTGATTTGCCAAACCAATAAAATGTATCTCAAATAAATATAGGTTATGCAAAAATATGGTTTAATCGGATATCCACTCGGACATTCTTTTTCAAAAAGTTATTTCAACCAAAAGTTCGAGGCAGAAAAAATTGGTGCAACTTATGTAAACTTTGAAATTTCAAATATCAAATATTTGAAAAATGTATTGAAGGAAAACCCAGACTTGAATGGGCTGAATGTCACCATTCCTTACAAAGAGCAAGTCATTCCCTATTTAGACGAGATAGACGAAGATGCACACCTAATCGGAGCAGTCAATGTAATCAAGTTCACCAAAGGTCTATTTGGAAAAACCAAACTAAAAGGATATAATTCGGACATCATCGGGTTCAAACGCTCTATCGACCCTTTACTCAACAAAACACATCGGAAAGCATTGATTCTTGGAACCGGAGGTGCATCCAAAGCCGTTTTACAAGGATTGAAACAATTAGGCGTTGGCGCAACGCTTGTCTCCCGCAAACCCAAAGAGTTTTGCATTACCTATGAAGAGATTACGCCTCAAATCATGCAGCAATACACGGTTATCGTCAATACAACGCCGTTAGGCATGTTTCCCAATGTAGATGCATGTCCGAATATCCCCTACGACTTGCTGACTCCCGACCATTTGCTCTACGACCTTTTATATAACCCGGACGAAACTCTTTTCATGAAAAAAGGCAAGGAACATGGCGCAACCGTCAAAAACGGTTTGGAAATGCTTCTCTTACAGGCATTCGCCGCTTGGGAAATCTGGCAAAAATAAACGTCCATGCCTTGTTTCTCGGAAACTTCTTTTCCACATTATCCCGTTGTTTCCACCTTGCTGGAGTATTTGCCTTTTTGTTCGTTTGGAAACATGCGACAAAAAGGACTACAACACACCGTATCCAGACAAAGAGTGCGACGAGACAAAACTTTCCGAAGGCTCTGACAACAGTAGCAAAGATGATGAAAAACGACCGGACGGTCTATTGAGTGCACAGTACAGAAAAAAGAGGATGTGCCCGTTCCCTCGACACATCCTCGCAACCTGCTCTTTTCTTTGTTTAATATTAATAATATAAAGTAATGAAATAATTTTCTGTCATATCTTTTATCCAAACGGATTGTGTTGTTTCATTCTTTCCCTAAACATCCGAATGAAGCCAAACAAAGATACATTTTTTATCTGTTCCTCCGAACCTTTTACCCGCTTCACGAACCAAACAGCCCACTGATTGAACCAATCATTTGCCGGCTTGGTGTACGGTCAATTGCGGGAACGGGAAATTGATGCCCTCGCTATTGAAGGTTTCATAAACCGCCTGATTCACATCAAAATAAACATTCCAATAATCCGCACTTGCCACCCATACGCGGACAATCACATTCACACTGCTGTCTGCCAAAGCATGCAATGCAATCATAGGTGCAGGCTCCTGAAGAATCCGGGAATCACGGGCAAGAATCGATTCGATCACCCCCTTCACTTTCTTATAGTCCTCTCCGTAATCCACACCAAAAGTCCATTCCACCCGACGAACAGGTTTGCGGCTGTAGTTTGTAACAGCTCCACCGCTGAGCGCACCATTCGGAATATACACCACCTTATTATCGGGAGTAGTCAAGATGGTATGGAAAATCTGGATTTCCCTGACGGTTCCGCCCTCTCCCTGCGCCTCAATATAATCGCCCACCTTAAAGGGCTTAAAAAGCAAAATAATCAATCCGCCGGCAAAATTAGAAAGATTCCCGCTCAACGCCATACCGACCGCCACACCGGCCGACGCAAGCAAAGCGGCAAAAGAGGTCGTTTCGATTCCCAACGTCGCAACTATTGACACAGCCAACAACACAATCAGCAAGACATTCACCAGACTACCGACAAACGTTTTCACCGAAGGGTCAATATTTCGCTTCGATAAAATCTTCCGAACCAACTTGTTCAGCAAACTAATAACCAACCGGCCTACAATAAAAATCAGCAGCGCTTTTATCAATGTCACGCCCAACGAAACGGCATGTCCCTGCAACGAAAGCCACCAGCTCTCCCATGCCACCGAAAGAATAATTGCCATGATATCCTCTTTTTATATTAGAAATTGTAGCAAAGGTATAAAGTTTTTAAATGAAAAAAAAGAACCAATTATAATGTGTAGTTTTGCTGATAATTAAAAAACGCATAACACATAGATAATGAAGATATGTTTACTACTTATCGGCTTATTCGTTTGTCTTGGAAATAGTTTAGCCCAATCGTATGAGGAATTGCTCGAAAAGAGTTTCGACTTTATCGACAAGAACGACCTGCCTGCAGCCGAAGCAAGCCTCAAAGCCGCCATGCACAAAGAACCCGCCAACCCGCTTAACTATGCCCTGCTCACAAACTTGGGGACTGTCCAGCGCCGGCAAGGGAAACTCGAAGAGGCATTACTCTCCTACACCTCTGCCCTAAGCCGCCATCCGCAAGATGTCATGATTCTGGAAAACCGCGCCTCGCTCTACGCCGAATTAGGCGAAACAGAAAAAGCGCTCAACGATTATAACACACTGCTCATCGTCGCCCCCGAAAACCAAGAAGCCCTTTACAGTCGGGGCATCATTTATATCCAAATGCAGCAATATTTGTGGGCCGAACAGGATTTCGACAAAATACTGGAAATAAACGAAAAATCAGTCCGTGCCCGTCTCGGACATGCCATACTCGAAAAAATGCGCGGCAACTACCTGCAGAGCGAACGAATCCTGAACTACCTTATCAACGAAATGCCCCGCGAATGGATTCTTTACGAAGAGCGGGCCGACCTTTACTTCATGATGGGGAAAAACGCCCGGGCAATGGCCGACATCAACAAAGTCTTCATCGAAAGCAAACCGACAGCCAATTTGTATGTGCTTCGCGGTAAAATCAAACTGGCACAATATGAGAAAGAACGGGCCGCCGACGACTTCAAAAAAGCCGAATCGATGGGATATGACAAAGAAACCATCGCAGAACTCATGAAACTGACACAGTAATAAAAAGAGAACAGGATTCGGAGTACTCGTCTCCTCCTCCTGTTCTCCCGCATTCAAACTATCAACTACTCCCTATATATAGTTTCTTTTTCTCAAGCGCTTTTAAACACATAGCTTCCGGAACCGATTTCCACCTCCAGATAGCTTTCCGTTTCATACACTTTCTGCACGCCGGGAACTTCACCAACTGCGACATTATAGGCTTTCGGAATGCGGACAACGGCAGTCGTATTACCCGGAATCGTGATGTCCCATTGGAAAGCACCATCTTTTTTTGCCCACGCACTCTTTATCTCACCATACACAGACTGGTAAGAGGCATCGACCGCATCCAGCCCCTCCGGAAAGACCGGTTCCATCACAATCTTTTTGAACCCGACTGCATCAGGCGCACATTCAATGCCGGCCAAATCTTCATAATACCATATAATCAAATCGCCGAGCAACATCACATGGTTTGCCGAATTCATGGCAGGGTCAGCCGTATCACCATTCCATAGCTCCCAAATCGTGGTAGCGCCTTTCTTAATCATATATCCCCAGCTTGGATATGTTTCATTTGTCAAGATTTTATATGCCAAATCCACACGGCCATACTCCGTCAGTCCGCGCATCAGATGCTGAATACCCAACACACCTGTACTTACATGGCTGCCAAACTCGCCTTCGGTCTTCTCTACAATATTTTCAAACACTTTGGCCTCATAACCTTCCGGAACAAGTCCCAGACGAAGCGAAAGAATGTTGGCCGTCACCGTGTTATTCCCATATTGGGCCGTTTTTTCATTAAAGAACATGGCATTGTAAGCCTCTTTCATCTTAGCGGCCAAAGCCTCGTAACCGGCCACATCGGCATCCTGTCCGCAAATACGCGCAAACTTCGCCATTTTATGCAACAGGTCATAGAAGACCGTCGTACCCAAAATCCGTCCGTCCGTCTTCCGTGCCGGGTCTTGCGAGTGAATCAATTCCGGCGTCTCGGGCGGCATACACCAATCGCCGTACCTATCCTTGACAATGATGTTATCCTTCATCGCCACCTCTTGCATATGCTGAATCCATTTCTTCATCGCCGGATAATGGATGCGAATTGCGCTGTCGTCGCCATACTGGCAGTACAGCATGTCTGCCGCATAAAAGAAAGCCGACGGCCATGTCACATCATCCGAATGGATTGTCCAGTAAGAGGGCGACACATCCGAGATGCTTCCCTCCGGACTCATCGAGTCCTCAATATCCTGCAACCATTTGTCATACATCCGAGAGTTGTCGAAAATAAACGCTTCGCCGTATGCCCCCGTAGCCCGGTCGCCCAGCCAACCCAAGCGTTCGTCGCGCTGCGGGCAATCGGTCGGCATCCCGCGATAATTTCCACGAATGCCCCAATACGCATTCTTGTGAATCTGCGTTACCAGCGGATTCGACGATTCGAAACGCCCGGTCGTCGCCATCTGGTCATAAAGCACATGCCCCTTAAAATCTGCCAACTCCGGTTTATAATCCAGCCCCGAAACCTCGACAAAACGGAAACCGTGATAAACGAAACTCGGTTGCCAAGCGAAATCGCCATCTTTCGCCGGCGTATAAATATCCGTTACTTTCGCCGTACGCAAATTGGCCAGATAAAGCGAACCGTCTTCCTGCAACAACTCGGCGAACTTAAACGAAATCGGCTTGTCTTTCTGTCCTTTCAGATTTACAGCCAGCCAGCCCACCATGTTCTGTCCCATATCCAAGATATATTTGCCATCGGGACGTTCATAAATCGCCACCGGTTTCAATGTTTCCTGTTCGCGGATATTCGGATTCTGCTGCGCCGTCAGCTCACCCTTCGGAGCCTCCATTACGTCCGACGTCCTCCAAGCGCTGTCGTCAAAACCGTTCTGGTTCCATCCTGCCATTTCCAAACGGGCATCATATTCCTCACCGTCAAATTCGTTGTTGGCAACAATCGGCCCTTTGGACGTCACTTTCCACGTCTCATCGCTCACGACCGTCGCTTTCGAGCCATCGGCATATTCAATCTCAAGCTGTGCCAACAGGCAAGGCAATCCAAAGGTTTTCATGCCCGGATTCCGCATGGAGAAGAAGCGGCCGTTACCCAAAACAACTCCCAGCGTATTCTGCTCAGCCTTGACCAAATCCGTCACATCATATACATTATAATATACACGCTCCGAATAGAGAGAAGGCATCGGAGCAAATATATCTTCGCTCACCCTTTGTCCGTTCAGATAGGCTTCATACGCACCAAGCCCGGAAATGTACAACACAGCCCTTTCAACAGCCTTTTCAGCCTTGAATTCCTTCCGCAGGTAACGGGCCGCCAAGCGGGTCTTATTGTCGCCCTTGCCATCGCCCTTTTCTTCGCCCGGTACATTAAGGCCTCCTCCGTAGCCGATATTTTCTCCGGGATTCGAAGCGGCATTTTCACCAATCCAAGTGGCTTTCCATTCGGCAGCATCCAAAAGAGCCATCGACCAGTAAGCTGGTTCGCTCCAAGCCGTTTTGCCCTGATTCGTCGAAAGCTTCACCCGCCAGCAATAAAACTTGCCCGACTCAAGCGCTTTTCCTTCGTAAGGAACCCATACCGACGCATCAGAAGCCACGTCGCCGCTGTCCCATACCAACTCATCTTCTCTTTCAAGCTGTTCAGGCGAAGCGGCAACCTGAATGCGATAAGCCGTCTGTAACAATCCCGGTTTATCCGATGCCAACTGCCATGAGAAACGTGGTTTCAACACATTAATACCCAAAGGATTCTCTTTCATCTCCAAACGGAGCTGATTCACTTTCACCGTCGAATCAGGCGCACATCCCGTCCACCCGAAAAGCAAAGCGACCAAACACACAAAAATAGCATTTTTCATATTCTACCGATTAAGTCTGTTAATAATGTCTGTTTAAATTTTAAAGATAGTTCTTTTCTTTCTTATAAACTTACCAAAAATGATTTTATATCTTATCTTTTTGATAAATATGCTCCCCGTCCTCCTTCCAAAGTAAATCTATTTACCTCCGGGCTAACAAAATTTACACCCAACCCTTTGCGCCGATTTATTTTCCTGCCGAGCCAATTTTTTTCGCTCCCGTCCGGTTTTGGCACGTTTTTTCATTGAAAATCCATGCTTTTCCCCCGCGCATCGAGAAGAGTTTTTTATCTTTGTTCCGACATCATAAACGCGACAACGAAGTCATGAATTATTACGAAGTTACATTCACCTACACGACTGTTATTGAGCCGGAAATCGTCAATGACATACTGGCGGCCCAATTGGGAGAAACCGGATTTGAAAGTTTCACGGAAAACGAAAAGGGGCTGCAAGGTTACATCCCTGAAAACTTATATGACGAAACAGCTTTGCAGACAGCGTTGATGACGTTCCCGCTGGAAAACGTCCAAATACACTATGCCGTCTCGTTCGTAGAAGACAAGGACTGGAACGAAGAATGGGAAAAGAACTATTTCAAACCGATACGCATCGGAAACGACTGCCTCATCCGCGCATCGTTCCATGAACCGGAGCCGGGTTTCCGGTACGAAATCATTATCGACCCGAAGATGGCATTCGGCACGGGAAACCACGAGACCACCTACCTCATGATACAAGAGATGCTTCGACTGGATTTCACGGGTAAAAAGTTGCTCGACATGGGATGCGGAACTGCCGTATTGGCCATTCTTGCCAGGATGAAAGGGGCTGGTCGGGTCGTTGCCATCGACATCGACGAGTGGGCTTATCGCAATGCACTCGAAAACATACGCCTCAACCACACGGACGACATACAAGTCGTATGGGGAGGGGCCGAACAAATTTCGCAGTTCGGGACGTTCGATTATATCTTTGCCAACATCAACCGGAATATCCTGCTGAACGACATCTGCCACTATACGGCCCACATGAAACCGGGAGCCTATCTCTACATGAGCGGATTTTACACACAAGATATCCCGGCTATCGAAGCCGAATGCAGGCGAAACGGACTCGCGCTGCTGTCCCACACCGAACGGAATCACTGGGCGGCCGTCAAAGTCCAACAACAATAATTAACACAAAAAAGTATCTCCGAAATAAACTTTCATTTCTGTTGAAACGTTATATAAACAACAACATAAAAGAAAAGAGTATGAAAAGCGTAGATTCAAAACTATTGTTAGGGTTGGTAGTCGGTGCCGCCGTCGGCGCAGCGGTTGGATATTTGGCTGCAACAGACAAAAGGGAACAATTGCTGGAAGAGCTGAACGGCATTGTAAACAAAGTCAAAGAAGGTTTCAACTCTGCCATCTCTAAGCACAAAGAGGGAAAAGCGGATGCGGCGAAAACCGTAGAAGAAGCCGTAGCCGAATAAACACACAATGGAAAAAGAGACCGGCGAAATCTTCCGCAAACTGAAGAAAGATTTGACAACTTACATGGAGTTGAAATTAGGACTCCTGAAGTTAGACACGTATGAGAGGATAGGGAAAGTGGTCGCTGTCCTCTCGTATGGTATTATTCTTCTGTTTCTGGTCTTCTTCACCATTCTGTTTATTTCCCTTACACTGGGAAGCTGGTTAGGCACTTTGCTTAACTCCACAGCATACGGGTTCGGCATCATCGCATTGCTTTACCTCTTGCTGATTGCCCTGATAATCAAAAACAAAGAAAAGATAAGTGGAAAAGTACAGGATGTGATTCTTTCTGCTTTAACCGCCAATGACGACCCTTCAAACCCTACAACGGATGAACAAACAGCAACAGATGACACCCCGAGAGAAACTACAGGCTGAACGCCTCCGTTTGCAGCAAGCCTGTGTCTCGCAAGAGAAGCTGCTCAACGAGGATTTTGCCTACATACAAGAACATGCCGGCAGCTTGTTGTTATCGGGATTTTCCGCACTCCTCTTTCTCGGTTCCAAGAACCGGAGTGCCAGAGAAACAAATGCCCCGAAGCAGGCCGTTGCCACTTCCTCACAAATACCCGTATCGCTCGGACTTTCAGATTATCTTGCTGTTGCACAAAGTTTAGTTCCAATTGTATGGGATGTCGTACGCCCACTTTTGACAGCGTGGGGAATCCAAAAAATCCAATCATGGATTCTACGTAAACTATTCGCAAGAAAAAAGACAAAAAACCAAGATTAATTTATGTTATAGAGCATATTTTAATCCTTTTACAATAGGTACAAAGCAAAAAAATAACTACATTTGCAGTCGTTAAAAACAAGGTGTAAGCAAATCGCAAATTCAATCTGAACCACCCTGTAAATGTGACAAAAAAGAACAAGTAATATGTTTAATAAACCCATAAAACTTTTTTACAATGATTAAAGTAGGTATTAACGGTTTCGGTCGTATTGGTCGTTTCGTATTCCGTGCAGCTCAAAAAAGAAATGATATTCAGATCGTAGGTATTAATGACTTGTGCCCGGTAGACTACTTGGCTTACATGTTGAAGTATGATACAATGCACGGCCAGTTCGACGGTACTATCGAAGCTGATGTAGAAAACAGCAAGTTGATTGTAAACGGCAAAGAAATCCGTGTAACAGCTGAAAAGAATCCTGCTGATTTGAAATGGAACGAAGTTGGTGCAGAATATGTAGTAGAATCTACAGGTCTGTTCCTAACGAAAGAAAAAGCTCAGGCTCATATCCAAGCGGGTGCTAAATATGTAGTAATGTCAGCTCCTTCTAAGGATGACACTCCAATGTTCGTTTGCGGTGTAAACGAGAAGACTTATGTAAAAGGTAGTCAATTCGTTTCTAACGCATCTTGTACGACAAACTGCTTGGCTCCTATTGCCAAAGTATTGAATGACAAATTCGGTATCGTAAACGGTTTGATGACAACGGTTCACTCTACAACTGCTACTCAGAAGACAGTTGACGGTCCTTCAATGAAAGACTGGCGTGGTGGTCGTGCTGCTTCCGGCAACATTATCCCGTCTTCTACAGGTGCTGCTAAGGCTGTAGGTAAAGTTATTCCTGAATTGAACGGTAAATTGACAGGTATTTCAATGCGTGTTCCGACTTTGGACGTTTCTGTTGTTGACCTGACTGTTAATTTGGCTAAGCCGGCTACAAAAGCTGATATCTGCGCCGCTATGAAAGAAGCTGCAGAAGGTGAATTGAAGGGTGTTTTGGGTTACACAGAAGACGCTGTTGTTTCTTCTGATTTCTTGGGTTGCCCGTTGACTTCTATCTTCGACGCAAATGCGGGTGTTTATTTGACAGACACATTCGTAAAAGTAGTTTCTTGGTATGACAACGAAATCGGATACTCTAACAAAGTATTGGATTTGATTGCTCACATGGCTTCTGTAAATGCTTAATTAATCAGCATACATGAAAGGGATAGCCGCATTTTGAAAGTGCGGCTATTTTATTTTCAATCCCGGAATCAACGGATTCACATCGACCAGTTCTAGTTCTTTTACCATCTTCAGCGTCCCTTGTTTGTATTTTTGAAAGTGAGGTGTCTGCAAATGCTTTTCATAGGCAGCACGTTCTGCATAAATCTCAAGGATAGTCACTTTGTTTGGCGCATCCTTTTCTGCCGTTGCATAAAGAGCCAGAACACCTGGTTCCAATCGCAGAGAGGCCTCGATTTCTTCTTTCAGGAAAGCGTTGTAAGCATCCAGTTGAGCTGGGTCGACCGTTATTTTTGATAAACGAACCAAGTTGTTTTCGACTGGAACCGCAGGTTTGGCAACCTCTTGCTTGATGATGCGCAACGCCTTGATAGCGGCAGGAAAACCGATGTAGGGCAGGCATTGGATGACGGCAGCAGTCAGGGTTTCGGGCGTATTGCCGGCATTGATGTTACCGTGAAAGTGCGATTGGAGCTGGCTCTCTGCCTCCAAAGTTGTCAAGACGCAATACCCTAATAATTCACGTGTTTTCAAATCAAGTGCACCACGACTGTAGATTTCACCGAAGAAATAATCGGTGAGGAACCGCTCCACGTCCTTGCCCATATCGCCCGGTATCCCAGCCATCACCGAAGCGATGCCTCCCGGATAGAGTTGGTTCTGGATTGCTTTACCTTTCTCGTGGCGTGTTTCTTCCGTCACCGTGCTTTGCTTTTCCAAAGGTAAGGAGATACCTCTTTCCTTGAATATTTCATTTACAGTCGCTACGGCATTCAACATCTTGGGAAATCCGATGAAAGGTGCCGTGAGATACATCACTTCGCGCAACTCTTCGGGAGTGACACCGACATCGAGCGCGGCTCCTGCGTGTGCTTTCAGTTGCGGAAGGGTCTGCATCGTAGCAAGGGTGATGCAGGTAATCATTTCGCGTTGCTTTAGCGATAAATCCCCTGTCTGGAATACTTCGCCGAAAATGAACTTCTGAAGGATGTCCATCATCTCCGGGTCTGTCCCCTGCCCTGTAAGCGCTTCACCGCCGAAAAGCGTGTGATAGTTCTGTTTGCATACTTCTATTCTGTCCTTATTGTCTGCCATTTGTGCCGAAACAGGCACACAAATTGTCATCAGTGCAATGACGAATGGGTATATTCTCTTTTTCATAAACTTGAATAAATAATAATAATTTGGTTATAAACTTTTTCCTAACTGATAAGCTTGCTGCGGATAATTTGTATTCCGGACAGACCCTGCCGTCCAAACACCTGCTGCTACCACTTCGCCCACACTGTTCCAGCCCAAATATTCCATCAGCGTGTGGTAATGCACCAACATCGGTTCAGCCTCTTTCTTCGACGTGTCCGCATAAGTCATCAGGAAAGCGGCTTTCTTCAATGTACCCTTTATCTGCCCATTGATGGCGTAAAAGCGGTCTATCACCCGTTTCATCTGCGCCGAGACGCTGAAATAATACATAGGTGTGGCAAACACCACCATATCCGCTTCAATCAGATGCGGGCGGAGCTCCTGAAAGTCGTCATCATATATACACGGTCCGTCCATACCGCAACGGTTGCAGGCATAACATGGTGCGACCTGCTTGAAAGCGCAATCGAAGCGGAACACTTCGTGTCCTTGCTCTTCGGCACCTTTTATGAATTGTTCTGCCAGATAAGCAGAATTCCCGTTTTTACGGGGACTTCCGGTCAATACAACTATCTTCATTTTGTTTGTCTGTAATTTATTAGCTTGCCAACCGTACAATATTGTGCGGACAAGTTGTGTATGTCACCCAACTATTTCGGCGATGTGATAAAAAAGACCACAGGAGACACTGCCGGCAACCATATCCGCTGATTCGTCATCCAACTTGCCAAGAACGAACTGGCAGCCGGAGAAACCATTTCCTTAGTATCAGACAAACTCGGCTTTGAATATTCCCAACATTTCAGCCGGATGTTCAAGAAACGGGAGGGTATCACTCCGTCGGAATATTGCCAGCATCTTCACGCCCGCTAAACGAATGCAAAACCTCCGGAGCAGGATTGCCTGCCAGGTCATAATAAAGGCAGGACAGGTTGCCCTCTCAATCTATCGGTTGCAGATAGCCTTGCTTCACCATAGCCGGAAGTATGGATTTCATACGTGGGATGGCCAATCGGGTACGATGATGTGCGTATGAACATCTATCTATCAAGGCCGTCAACAACGAAGCGGTAATCAGTAGTCTCTCCATTTTTTGTCTGTTTACTTCAATGAGAGTGTCACACTTACATCCCCTTTGCCCAGTGCTTCCTTCAGTTCCGCTTGCGAAACATTCTCAATTTTTCCCAGCCGGGTGAGATTCCACGAATTGGCGTCATAATAGATGACGAAGTATTGTCCTTGATACAGAATGATATCGCCGGGAGCGGTCGTGGTCTGCCGGTCGTTGCGTGGCAGGCGGATGCCGAGGGAACCGACTTTTTCCATATCCCCATAGTCTTCCATTTTTACCGTAATATCGCCTTTGGCAAGTTGTTCTTTCAAGGCTTGCGTGGAAGAATTATCCACCAAAGTGGCAATGAATGTCTTACCACTTTCGATTGTCAATTTGATTGTGTTGCTTTCCATATTTACCTTGTTTTGATTGTCCGAAGTTTTTTGTTGTGGTTGAGCCGTTACCCCGAAAGCAACAAGCGTCAGCATAAAAATAATGCGCAATCTGTTCATCGTCTTTCTGTTATTTGTTAGACAGCAATATTCCTCCGACTCCGACATTGTCTGGTTCATTTTCTTTGAGGAACATATAAAGAGAATGTAGGCGGCACGCTTGCCATCAGTTGCGGGTCGACGATGGAGGGGACGGGAAACAATGACGCATCGCCGACGAACACAACTGTTTTTACACCCGCCTTGTGCAACTGCTCTTCGGTTCGTGCCAGATAGCCGTTGGCACGGGTCGATTTGCCGTTGGAGATAATGATGAGGGCACTCCGTCCCGGCATCGGTTGTTCACTCAGTTTGTCCAGCATCCCTTCCCCGAACACGACGCGGGTGGGGACATACATGTCATAGGTCAGATTTGTTTTCATATTTACTTATGTTTTAAAAATTCTTGTTCTTGATGCAAAGGTAGCGGTCTGGTGAGGAAAAGGCACTAACAATTTTACGGGTGTTTGTAACACATTTACAGAATCATTTTCTCATCACTTCTTTAACCTTTGCCAGCAGGTTGGGGATATCCAGATGCTGCAAACATTTTGCCAGGCATTCGCCGCAGCCGACACACGATGAAGCAGGGTCGCCACGCTGCACGGGCGACATGGAAACGGTGTAGTCTGACATTACCCTATCCTTGTTTTTGTACAGAATATAATTGTTGTACACATACGCGAAGATATAACCGATTGCCACATTGTGCGGACAAGGGATACATTGGTAGCAGCCCGTACAGTCAGACACCTGTACGTCAGTGCGCCCCATCGGTCGGTATTGCATTTGCGGATTGTAATTCAATATACCCTCCGGCAAAAATTCTTTACTCACCGGCTTTTGAAGCTCTTGTGCCATTCCTTTTGAACCGGCTGCCGCCCCGATGGCTGCCGTAAGCAATCCACTTTTAATAAAATTT
>CAYXIX010000040.1:0-16545 GCA_964465405.1 uncultured Parabacteroides sp.
ACGTGAATCATACGCCTATCATGGCGAAGTGGACGGACAGCCAGGCGCAACATTCCTCATTTTCCAAGTAGCAGGCAGTAATGCCACAGAAGTCAACGCCGCCATCACTGCCAAGATTGACGAAAAGTCGAAAAACCTTCCTGCCGGTCCGGAATTCGTATAGATGATGAGTACGAACGACTTTCTTTTTGCCTCCATCCACAACGTGGTGGAAACATTGGTCATTGCCATCCTGCTCGTTATCCTTGTCGTATATTTCTTCTTACAAGACTTTAAGAGTACGTTGATACCTTCTCTCCCCATCATTGTTTCGTTGATTAGGACATTTGCCTGATAGCGGCCGGGATCAGCATCAATATCCTGACGCTGTTTGCCCTCGTGCTTGCCATCGGTATTGTGGCAGACGATGCGCATAGAGGTCGACTTACAGATACAAACAGAAATGGCACGAAACGATGCCGAACGGAATGCGCTTAACAAAGATAACCATTAAACGAAGAAACGCGATGAAAAAGAGTTTTTATACCTCGAGGCTGTCTAAGTTTTTCCGTGTGTAACAACAAATCATTGTCAATTCTCAATTATTCCCTACCTTTACACTCGTTTTAAAGAATACAGATGAGATTTGACGAATTTGATTTAGAAGACGCCGTGTTAGACGGGCTCGACGCGATGAATTTTCAAGAGGCAACCCCTGTGCAAGAACAAACCATTCCTCTTATTCTTGAAGGGAAAGACATTATTGCCTGCGCACAAACAGGAACAGGAAAGACCGCCGCTTATGTTTTGCCTGTCATCAACGAACTCAGTAAAGGGGGACATCCCGAAAACGCCATTAACGCGGTCATCATGGCCCCGACTCGCGAACTGGCGCAACAGATTGACCAGCAAATAGAGGGTTTCACCTATTTTATCCCCGTTTCCGCAGTTGCAGTCTACGGAGGGACAGACGGCATTACATGGGAACAGCAAAAACGGGGCATGGAGATGGGGGCAGATATCGTAATCGCCACGCCGGGCCGACTGCTTTCGCACATCAAAATGGGATATGTAGACCTTTCGCAGGTTTCCTTCTTTATCCTTGACGAGGCAGACCGCATGTTGGACATGGGGTTTCACGACGACATTATGCAGGTGTATAAGTTACTTCCCCCGACGTGCCAAATCATTATGTTCTCCGCCACGATGCCACCTAAAATCAATGCACTGGCACAAACCATCCTCAAGACGTCGGTCGTCGTTAACATAGCCATTTCGCGGCCGCCCGAATCCATCATCCAAACGGCTTACGTCTGCTATGAAGCACAAAAGCTGCGCATCTTGAAAGACCTTTTCCAGCAAAGCCACCCGCAACGTGTCATTATCTTCTCTTCATCCAAAGTGAAAGTAAAAGAATTGACTACCGCATTAAAGCGGCAGAAATTTAACGTGGCAGCCATGCACTCCGACCTTGAACAGGTGCAGCGCGAAGAGGTAATGAAAGAGTTCAAAAACGGACATATCGACATTCTGGTGGCGACAGACGTCGTTTCGCGCGGCATTGACATCAGCGACATCCGTTTGGTCATCAATTTCGATATTCCACACGACCCGGAAGATTATGTACACCGCATCGGCCGCACCGCACGAGGGACTCACGGTGAGGGACTTGCCATCACCTTTGTTTCGCCCAAAGAGCAGAGCAAGTTCAAACAAATCGAAGAATTCTTGGGGAAAGAGGTCTATAAAATTCCGCTCGATTCCAAATATGGAGAAGCCCCCTCCTATTCACCAAAAAGTGCCGCCAAAGGAAACCGCCCGCCGCGACGCCGAAGCCAACGCCGTTCACACTCTCCCAAAAAGGGAGCATAAAGACGTTTCCCGCCATTCGCCGTCAAAACTTCTTTATCAAGAAAGAGGGATTCACACGAAGGTAAATGCCGGCGGAGAAGCTGATTGCCAAATCACTCTGCTGCCCTTCACGTTCTGTCCCGTGCAGGGTAGCCGGCAGATGGGCATACAAATCGACATCAATACCCAACGAGAAACCTTTGGCCAACTTGCGCGAATATTCCGCCCCGAAATGCAACATCGAAGGCTCACCCAACGTCAGCCCCTCCTCGCTCGTCGAAACAGCTCCATAAAAAGGACTGCCAAACAACGAGATAAAACGATGACACCGCCAATAAGCCGCTTTTACCCGAAAATCGGAAAGGTCGGCAGAGGCCTCAGCATACACCCCATAACCTTTGTCGAAAGGCCAAAGCCGTCCTTTCTGCTGGTAATAGCCCGCCACGTCCAACTCCACATGAACCCGCTTGAGCAACTTATAACCGGCATTCCAAACCGCCCCGACGCCCAATGCGCCATTCGTCAAGGTCTGCACGGAGTTTGTCGTAATTGTATCGATTTCCCCGCCCCGATGCTGAGCCAAGAGCTGTAAGGGGACATAAAAATGAACCGATGCAGCAGGCTCATTCAATTTGTAGCGGGAAGAAAGCCCTACCGTAAAAGCCTCCTGATGCACATCCTTCCGAAAGATGAAACTTTCCCAGTTCACCCACACATCCAAATCGAAATGACGGGAAGCATAGAGTAGCTGAAGCCCCATTTCGGGGTCGGCCGTCAGGTTGAGTTCCGGATTGTAGAGCGGCTCTACCAGACGATGGTTGGCCGCCCCGTACAGACTTCCCAGCACAATGTCGACATGCTCGGAAAGAGCGAGTTGTGCACGAAACCAAGGCAACACATGAAGCCCCTTTTGATATTCTTCGCCCTTCCAAATCGCCATATCCCGGTAAGCCATATTCGGATACTCGTCTGCCCCCCAAAACCGCAGGGCATGGATGCCCGCCTCCAGTTTCAGATTCGACAACGGATAGTAAACCGCTTTCGCCTGAAGCCACAGACCGGGCAACGTATACCCCTTCACAAACGGACCTTGATATTCGTCGTCTTTGAAAAAACTCAAGTTATCGATTTCGACCGAAAGCTCGCCTTTCCGCGCGGGGTCAATCCGGCTCTCGGAAGCATATACCCGTTCGGAAATCTGTGCGCTAAGCCGACAAAGGGCAGCAGCTATCCCCACAAAAAACACCCCCAACAAGCACAATCGAAAGAAGTGGACAGACTTTATGTGTTTCATCTCTTTTTAATTTGGATGCAAACGTAATAATTCTCACGGAATATATGAAACAAACAAGAAATCTTTGGCATCCGGGCACACGCATGGTTAAAAAAAATTACCCGAAAACGGAAAGAGAATATCCGGAGGATAATTGAAGTTACCCGGAAGGTATGCAAATGTTCCTTTTTTATAGTATATTTAACCAATTAAGGCGACATTTATTCTTTTATCTCTCAAAAGGAAAAGTTATTTTTGCACCAATTATTTTGAATTTAATTGACATGGGAAAAATCGAAATGAAAGAAGCCAAAGGAAGGCTCGGTGTATTGGTTGTCGGTGTAGGAGGTGCTGTTGCGACGACAATGATCACAGGTACGTTGGCAGCCCGCAAAGGTTTGGCCAAACCCGTCGGTGCCATCACACAAATGGCCACGATGCGTTTGGAAAACGGCGAAGAAAAAGCAATCAAAGATATAGTTCCGTTAGCCAGCCTGAATGACATCGTATTCGGGGGATGGGATATTTTCCCGGATAACACCTATGAAGCTGCCAAATACGCAGAAGTGTTGAAAGAGAAAGATTTGGACCTCGTTAAAGAGGAATTGCAAGCTATTCTGCCTATGCCTGCCGCTTTTGACCACAACTGGGCAAAACGTCTGAACGGGACGCATATCAAGCAAGCTGCTACGCGTTGGGACATGGTCGAACAAATCCGGCAGGATATCCGCAACTTCAAAACGGCCAACCAGTGTGAGCGTATCGTCATCCTTTGGGCTGCCAGCACGGAAATCTACATCCCGCTGTCGGAAGAGCACCAATCGCTCGCCGCATTGGAAAAGGCTATGAAAGAGAACAACACAAACGTGATTTCCCCCAGCATGTGCTACGCATACGCAGCCATTGCGGAAGGCGCACCGTTCATCATGGGAGCACCCAATCTTTGCATCGACACGCCGGCCATGTGGGAGTTTGCCGAGAAAATGCGCGTGCCCATCGCCGGAAAAGATTTCAAGAGCGGGCAGACGCTGATGAAAACCGTTTTGGCCCCGATGTTCAAAACCCGTATGTTGGGCGTCAGCGGATGGTTCTCTACCAATATCTTAGGAAACCGCGACGGCGAAGTGCTTGACGACCCGGATAACTTCAAGACCAAAGAGGTAAGCAAGCTGTCTGTTATCGACAACATCTTCGAGCCGGAGAAATTCCCGGACCTATACAGCGATGTTTATCACAAAGTACGTATCAACTATTATCCTCCCCGCAAAGACAACAAGGAGGCGTGGGACAATATCGATATCTTCGGCTGGATGGGATACCCGATGCAAATCAAGGTCAACTTCCTTTGCCGCGACTCCATTCTCGCCGCACCAATCGCGCTCGACCTCGTTTTGTTCTGCGACTTGGCTGCCCGTGCCGGCAAATATGGCATCCAGACGTGGCTTTCGTTCTTCTGCAAAAGCCCGATGCACGACTTTGAACACCAACCCGTGCACGACTTGTTCCAGCAATGGCGGATGGTGAAGAAAGAATTGCGCGAAATGATTGGGCAGAAAGAACCCTGCTATTTGGCTTAAAAACACAGACAATCTATACAACAAAAATTCTCCCGGCAAGGAACCACAATTCCCTTCCGGGAGAATTTTTCTTTCCCGCCGGGTATATAATCTTTCTGTAAAAAATGAGCCTCGCAACAAAAAGGAGAAAAAATAAAACCGTAAATTTGTCGATATGAATAAAGACTGTATATGGAAAAATTGGATGTATTCGACTGTTCGAATGTTTTAATTGCGAGTTATTTTACAGACGAAAGAGGATGTGCGCATGAAAATCGCGAACATACACTGATTTATCTCTGTTCCGGCAAACTGGAAATCGAAGAACAGGGCAAAAAGACCATTCTGCAGGAAGGCGATTGCGCTTTTATGCGCCGAGACCACCGCATGTGGCTTCAAAAACATGTCAAAAACGGTTACCCCTATCGCTCCATTGTCTTGAAATTCTCCAGAAATTTCTTGCGCGAAGCCTACCTGTCTCTTGCCAAAGAGACACTTCCGGATGCCCGGAGGAGTAAAACCAGCCTGTTGCTTTTGCCGCGCGAACGTCCGGACATCCGCAGCCTGTTCGAATCCGTTATCCCCTATTTCGATTTGGGTATAAAACCTTCGGAAGAGGTACTCAAACTGAAGATGACAGAAGGGCTATACGTCCTACTCCACACGGATAAGAACCTTTATGCTTCTTTATTCGATTTCGTCGAGCCATGGAAAATAGACATACTTGATTTCCTGAACAAAAACTACATGTATGATTTCACAATGGAAGAAATCGCCCAACATACGGGGCGCAGCCTAGCCACTTTCAAACGCGATTTCAAAAAAATAAGCGACCTCCCACCACGCAAATGGCTTATCCATCGCAGGCTGGAGGCCGCCCATACACTTATCCTGTCGGGAAGACACAATGTGACGAAAATCTGTTTCGATGTCGGTTTCAAGAACTTGTCACATTTCTCGAAAGTCTACAAAGAAAGGTACGGCTGCTCGCCCGTAAACAGCATCTGACCGCACGATTTATGCTTTCCCCCGTCTTCCGACACCTATTTCCGGGTAATAGACAAAGCGGCGTCACGCTCATGCCGCTGCATGGCAAGACGAATCAGCTCCGTTATCAAGTCTTTTTCGGGCAAACCGGCCTGTTCCCACAGCTTGGGATACATGCTGATGGAGGTAAATCCCGGCAAGGTGTTGATTTCATTGAGCACAAGATACCCATCATGCGACAGCAAGAAATCCACGCGCGCCATGCCCTCGCAATGGGTGGCGTCGCAAGCCTGTACGGCAAATGTGCGGATACGTTCGGCGGTATCCACCGGAATGTCGGCCGGAATACGCAGGTTAGCCCCCGTAGAACTGATGTATTTGGCATCGTAAGAATAGAAATCTTTCGTGGCGACAATCTCGCCTACTACAGAGGCACGTTTCTCTTCGTTGCCTAACACGGCACACTCCAATTCCTTCCCGATGACAGACTCTTCCACCAAAATCTTGCCGTCATAACGGAATGCTTCTTCCAATGCGGCCTGATATTCTGCTTCAGACGTCACTTTGCTGACGCCCACAGACGAGCCGGCATTGGCCGGTTTGACAAAAAAAGGTAGCCCCAGCGAACCGGCAACCTCTTCATACACATACGCCCTGGCATGCTTCTTACACAATGTGTATGATTTGGCGACAGGAATACCGGCAGCCACAAAAAGCCGTTTAGCCACATCTTTGTCCATTGCAATCGCGGAGCCCAAGACATCGGGGCCGACATAAGGGATGTCGTTTGCTTTCAAGAGGCCTTGCAAAGTTCCGTCTTCGCCATACGTCCCATGAATGATGGGGAAAGCGGCCTCGAAATGTGCCACCGTTTGATTCGTCCGACGGCTGAGCAATGTGCCGCTTGGAAAAGTCAGGCAGACCGGTTCGGCGCCTGCAAAATAATCACGTGCCGTCAAATCTACCGACTGGTCGGCATATTGCGTATTGTAAAACCATTCTCCTTGTTTATCTACTCCTATCAAAATGGGAGTAAACCGTTCCCGGTCCATTGTATTAATAATATTCGTGGCCGAGATCAGCGAAACTTCAAATTCAGCGGATTTCCCTCCGAAGATAACTGCTACATTCATACTGTTCCCTTCATTTTAGCCGCAAAAATATCAAAAATAGAAGAATCAAAATAAGATATAAGGATAAAATTAAGCTGCCGAACGGATAGAGCCGCATAACAAAATGTTTTGAGCCGCCAGACAAAATCCTTTTCCTCGTCCCCTCCTACCTTTGTTACAACTTAAAAACAGACAAGAATATGGACGATATTTTCAAGAAAGACCTGTCGGGAGCGATGGTTTCGCCCGACGAACCCGGCTATGATGAACTGATAAACGCCATTTGGGACACGATGAAACTGGCAAACGAACTGAACACCGGCTACCACACACCGGACGAAGTGCGCAACTACCTTTCGCGTATCACGGGAAAGGAAATCGATGAATCCGTGACGCTTCTCCCACCCTTTTATGTGGACTTCGGCAAGAACATCCGCATGGGCAAACGGTGCTGGATTCAGCAGGGCTGCACCTTTTTCGATCGTGGCGGTATCACGTTGGGTAACGATGTGTTTATTGCGCCCAAAGTAAACCTCATCACCATCAATCACGACCCCGACCCCGATAACCGCAGCGCCACATACGGGCGGCCTATCGTCATAGAAGACAAAGTATGGATTGGCATCAACTCCACGATTTTACCCGGTGTGCATATTGGTTACGGTTCCATTATCGGGGCCAACAGCGTAGTTACACGTTCCGTCCCGCCCATGATGTTGGTTGCGGGCAATCCGGCAAGAGTCATCAAGGAAATCAAACCAAAAAAATAAGGAGTATATGAAACACTTGAACCATCAAAAAGGTCACAGCCGTCGGGGATTCCTGAAGGCAGTAAGCGCCATAGCCACAACTTGGGCAGTCTCTCCGACATGGAACAACATACAGGCTGCCACACGCAAAGAGACATCCGGGCATGCTCAATCCGTAACCCTGACCTCGCACCGTACATTGGGCACAGGCAAGGCTGCTTTCGAGGTATCCGCTTTGGGGTTCGGCGTAATGGGAATGACTTACCATCGCAGTTGGCATCCCGACAAGAAGCAATGCATCCGGCTGTTGCACGAGGCAATGGAGCGAGGCGTGACGTTGTTCGACACCGCCATCATTTACGGACCATTTAACAACGAGCTGCTGGCAGGCGAAGCCTTAGGGGCATTTCGAGGAAAAGTGAACGTAACGACCAAGTTCGGCCATGAGGTCATCGACGGCAAGGCTACCGGCCGGCAAGACAGTCGCCCCGACACCATCCGCCGTTACTGCGAGGAATCGCTCAAACGCCTGCGCACCGATGTCATCCCGATGTTCTACCAACACCGTTTCGACCCCAATACACCGGTGGAAGAGGTGGCCGGAACCATTCAAGACTTAATGAAAGAAGGCAAGGTTTTGCATTGGGGCATGTGCGAAGTCAATGCCGATACCATCCGCAAGGCACATGCCATCTGCCCGCTGACCGCCATACAGAGCGAATACCACCTGATGCACCGCGACGTGGAAAAGAACGGCGTGCTGGATGTCTGCCGCGAGTTAGGCATCGGCTTCGTGCCCTACAGTCCGATGAATCGCGGCTTTCTCGGCGGCGACCTGAACGAATACACCGAGTTTGACCCGAATAATGACAACCGTACGACGCTGCCCCGCTTCACGCCGGAAGCCATGCGTGCCAACTACCGCATTGTGAATGTCTTGCAACGCTTCGGACGCGAACGCGGCATGACTGCGGCACAACTGGCTCTCGGCTGGCTCTTGCAGAAGGAGGCGTGGATAGTGCCCATTCCCGGCACGACGAAACTATCTCACCTCGAAGAAAACCTGCGCACGCTGGATTTCTCCCTGACTGCCGATGAATGGAAACAACTGGAGGACGCCGTCGCCGCCATCCCCGTGACGGGCGACCGCTACAATGCCGAGCAACAGAAACAGGTAGGATTCTGAAATAAAACGGATACACACAGATTTGTCATCACATGTCAACGCAATCTGTGTGCATCCGCTTTCAGGTAAATCTATTTTCCCGGAGGTGTCATTTATCCGGATAACCGGTCATACGCTTCTACCACTTTTCCGGCATATATTCCCAAAAGCGGGCGGGCATATTTTGCCGGTGGAGACGCGGGTTGGAGCGTTCGCGGATGGCAATCGCCTGAAAATAGCCCTTCCAGAGTTGTTGGAAAAGACGCTCGTCGGCAGCCATCCGTTCCTCGTCCAAACGGCCGGAAAGCAGATGCGCCTCCTGGTCGGCAAAACGAACTTCGACCGCCTCCTGCAAGTCATAGTAATACCCATAGGCACGCCCGACGTCATAAATAAGCCAACGCTGGTCAGCAAAACGGTCGGTCAGATGCGAAAGCGCAAGCGGCAAAACATTGTAAACCGGACGAACTGCGGCAAAGAACGTGCCGTCTGCCGCCTTTTGGAAACGCAAAAACTGAATCACCCGGTGGCACTCGCCCCCGACCTTCTTCCCGATTTTCGATACAGCCAACACATCCGAATCGCCAAAATTCAACTCAACGGATTGCGGCGCGTCGAGAGCTTTGCGGATATAACGGAAAAGCAAACGGTCTATCTCCGGCAATTCAGAAAGCCAAGCAACCGTAAGCATCGACAATGCTGTCCGCGAAAGCTTCTTCTGTAAACCTTTCCACACACGGTCTGCCTTGACACTGTCGGTACAGATGACGACCGGATCGTCGCAAAAAAGCGGAAGCGGCTCATCTTCTGCCAGCAAACGTTCCGGGAACTGGCGACGGACATACGCATCGAAAACAGCCGTCAACAACCCTTCAAAACTTTTGTCATAGCGAAATACCGTCATACCTCTTCTTAAAAATGAAAGACCAACTGCCGCTCGTCTGCCATCCGCTTGCCTGTCTTTCGCGTAAGGATATGCCGCACATGCTCGGGGGACAGCTCATTGACCGTTAAAAAAGGCAATTCGCGGCAGGTGACAAAATATTGGGCTTTCTTCATCACGACCCCTATCTGCTTCAACTGCTCGGCTCCCAAGCGGGCATAACGGCGGGAGGTAACGATTTGTTTGGCTGATTTCACACCAATGCCGGGCACGCGAAGCAGCATCTCATAGTCTGCCCGGTTTACATCGACCGGGAACTGTTCCGGATGACGCAATGCCCATGCCAATTTCGGGTCGACCTCCAAGTCCAAATCCGGATAAGCGTCATTCACAATCTCATCTACCTGAAACTGGTAGAAACGCAACAGCCAATCGGCCTGATACAAGCGGTTCTCGCGCACCAACGGAGGTTGCTTCAACGCAGGCAAACGTTTGTCGTATGCATTGACAGGGATAAAACCGGAATAGTAGACACGTTTCATCGTAGGCCGTCGATAAAGAGCCGACGAAAGACGCAAGATATCTTTGTCGTTATCCATCGTCGCCCCGACAATGACCTGCGTGCTCTGTCCCGCTGGCACAAAACGCGGCGCATATCGGAAACGTTTCCGCTCTTCCGCGCTCTGCAGCGCGCCTTGTTGGATGTAACGCATCGGCTGGAAGACGCTTTGGAAGTTTTTCTCCGGAGCCAACAGTTGCAGGCTTTTCTCATTCGGAATCTCGATATTCACACTCATGCGGTCTGCATACAGCCCCGCCTCGTTCACCAATTCCCGACTGGCTCCCGGTATGCTTTTCAAATGAATATAGCCATTGAAGTGATGGACGGTACGCAAATCTTTGGCGACGCGCACCAAACGTTCCATCGTGTAATCGGCATTCCGCACCACGCCGGAACTGAGAAACAGGCCTTCAATGTAATTCCGCCGGTAAAACTCGACGGTCAACTCTACCAATTCGGCCACCGAAAACGTTGCACGCGGAATATCATTGCTCCTCCGGTTGATGCAATAGGCACAGTCAAACATGCAATAGTTCGTCAGCATGATTTTCAGCAATGCAATGCAACGGCCATCTTCAGCAAAACTATGACAGATGCCCCACCCCGACGCACTCCCAAGCATGCCGCTCCGGCCCTTGCGAGAAGTCCCGCTGGATGCACAAGAGACGTCATATTTCGCAGCCTCTGCCAACACCTTCAGTTTCTCGATTACACGTTCGTTCATGTTTGCAAAAGTAGGTATTATATCCGTAGTATCCCACAAAAAAACTGTTTTCTCGGCGGGTAAATAAATTTTCCTGCTGAGGGAAATGAATTTACCCGACAAGAGAAATTTATACCTTTGCAAGAAAAAACAGACAAACAATGAACCCGAACTTCCGACAATTGGCAGAACTTGCCTCCCGCGCCCCCTCCGGGCACAATACCCAACCGTGGCTGTTCAGTCAAGAGGGAGATGCCTTCGTCATCCGTCCCGATTTCAGCAAGGCGCTGCCCGTCGTCGACCCCAACCACCGGGAACTCTACATCAGTTTAGGATGCGCAGCGGAAAATGTGCTGCTTGCCTCCGGCAAACAGCAATTGACAATCGACAATGGACAGAAGCAATTGACAATTAAAATTCCGGAAGAAGAAATTGTCAATTATTCATCGTCAATTGTCAATTCAATCGCCGTTCGTCAGACCAACCGCAGCCTTTATACCGGGCAATCCATCCCCACCGAAAGCCTTTCCGCTCTGACTGCCGTCCGACCGGAGCCCCACACGCATTTCTATCTTTGGGAAAAGGGAAGCGAACCTTTCAAACAGTTGGAAACATTCATCCAAAAAGGCAACGAAATCCAAATGGGCAATCCGGATTTTCTCAACGAACTGAAAAGTTGGATACGCTACAACAAACGCCAAGCAGAAGCCACCCGCGACGGATTAAGCTACGCTGCTTTTGGCGCACCCAATCTGCCGGCTTTCCTCTCCAAAGCCATCATGGAATGTATGCTGAAAAGTTCGGTTCAAAACCGGAGCGACAGGCAGAAACTGGCATCAGCGTCGCACATAGCCCTTTTTACTACACAGGAGGATACCGTTGAAGAGTGGATTCGTTTAGGGCAAACGCTTCAACGGTTTCTGCTCGCAGCCACTCAAGAGGGTATCGTCACAGCTTTTATCAATCCGCCCTGCGAAGTCCGGTCGCTTGCCAAAGAGATTCGGGAGACGTTCCCGATTCATCGCGAGCACCCGACGCTTTTGCTGCGTCTCGGTTATGCCAAGCCCATGCCCTATTCGTTGCGACGGCCTATTGCAGCTGTCTAACCCACGCGGCAAGCGCTTGCAGCAATGCGTCGTTTTCTTCGCGCGTCTGCGTGGAAAGGCGGATATAACGTTCGTCTAAAAGGCGGAAGTTGGAAGCATCCCGAATCAGGATGCCATGCGCATCCAATAAATAACGTTTCAGGTCAGCAGCCTTTCCCTGACAAAGCCGGGCAAGAAAAAAGGTAGTCGAAGTGGGCAATGCCTCCACGCTTCCCTGTTCGTTCAACCGAAAGATAAGCCGTGCGGTTTCGTCCAGCCATGCACGGAGCGGCAACACAAACTGTTCTGGGTGCGACAAAATGTAGCAGCCCGCCTCGACCGCTACCGCATTAACCGACCAAGGAATCAAATAACATGCTACCCGCCTTATCACCTCCGGTGCCGCCACCAGATAGCCAATGCGCAGTCCCGGCACTTTGTGTGCTTTTGATATCGACTGCACGAGCACCAGATTCGGATGCGTCGCCACATCATCCGGGTGCAACAATTCGGCTGTCGTAAAATCGGCATACGCTTGGTCGATAACGAAAAACACCTGACGATGTTTCTCTATCCATGCCAACAATTCGTCTCGGGAGTGCAAACGCCCATCCGGGTTATTCGGGTTACAGAGCCAACACAGCTCTTGTCCATCCAAAGGAGCTTCTGATAACGGGACAGATGTCGGGAAAAAGGTAAGCCGATGCCCGTGCAGCCGGCAGGCATCTTCATATTCGGCAAAAGAGGGGACGGCAATAGCCGAACAGGCCCCCTGCCACGCTTGCGCCAACAGATAAAAAGCTGTGATAGACCCATTCGTCACAAGCAACCGGCGTGCATCTACGCCATAATGTTGCGCCAGCATCTGCCTTAAAGAAGCGGCCTCAGGCTCCGGATAGCGCGTCAAGCGGTCGAACTGCCGATACAGATGTTCCCGCAACCCCGAAAGGTCTGCCCCATGCCATACATTCGAGCTGAAATTACTGATGATTTTGCGTGTCGATTGATAATAATCGTCTCCGTGTCCGAATAACATGATTTCGTCAATTGACATGAAAAGGTTTACTGCGCCTTTCGAATCGCTTTGTAGATGGCATTTTGAATGCGCGTACGGATATCCAGCTGCCCGAGCTTGTTGTTCACCCGCGACGGGTTCACCCGATTGGAAAGGAAGATATACAACAGCTGGTTATCCGGATCCACCCAAAAACAGGTTCCGGTGAATCCGGTATGCCCATAGACAGAAAGCGGTGTCAGGTTGCCGCATGGCGAAGTTTTCCCTCCGCCTTTTTCCGGTTTGTCGAAGCCTAATCCACGCCGGCAGGTGGGACTTTTGCTCTGCGTAAACAACCGGCAGGTTTCTTCCGAAAGATACCGTTCGCCGCCATACGTCCCCCAATTCAAATAAAGCTGCAAGACCTTCGCTAAATCGTCCGCATTCGAGAACAGACCGGCATTCCCCGAAACACCGCCCTGAAACGCCGCCGCCTCGTCGTGCACATACCCACGCAGCAGCTGCCGCCGCAAAAAGCGGTCTTCTTCCGTCGGGACAATCTGCGACGTATCCAGCCTGTGCAAGGGGTTATACATCAAACGCCATGCACCCAGTCGGCTGAAGAAACGGTCATGCAACAACACATCCATCGGTTGCTGCATCTGTCGCTCGACCATCATTTTCAATAAGATAAAATTGATGCAACTATATTTGTAGCGTCCACGCACACCGAGCTGCGAATCTTTGATGACTTGCATAATCGTGTCGCGGAACGAATCGTGCACATACATACCACGCGCCACTTCCGTCGTGAATCCCGGTTTCTGCTTCGGCGAAACCAGTTCGCGACGAAACGAAAAATCGTTATGCACATAGGTACGTGCATCGAAACGTATTGGATGAGCCGCATTGCGAGAACCACTATACAAGCTTCCCTCGAAACTCTCCGGGTCTATTGCCCGCTCATAAAAGTTAATCGTAGGAACCACTCCGGACTGGTGATAAAGCAATTCCTCAACGGTCAGGTCCTTCTTGTCAGACTCCTTCAGTTCGGGTAAAAAGTCTGCAATCTTACTCTCCAGCGTAAACCGCTTTTCGTCGTATGCCTGCATGACCGCAAGCAACGTCCCTGCCGCTTTCGAGGCTGAAGCCAAATCGTAAACAGACTGTCCGTCTACCTTCTGCTTCAAACTGTAATCAAAATAACCAAAGGCGCGGTCGTAAATAATCATCCCGTCTTTGGCGACCAACACTTGGCAACCGGGAAAGGCCTTCTGATTTAAACCCTCTTCAACAATTGACTCAATCACTTCCAAGCGTTTGGCATCCGCTCCGACCTCTTCCGGCTCGTGATAGCCAAGCCGAGTCTTTTCCGTCAAAATTCCTGTTCCTGCCGGATAAAGCTCGGGAATGGAGACAGACAATTTTCCTTTGACGGGAATACCGCCAAATATAGCTTGCGCCGCATATTGCTGGGCAAGCGGCGTCCCCTCGTAAGCCATCACGACGGCACGGGCTTTCTGAATGGAGGCTTTATACTCCTTACAAAAATAGGGAAGCGTGAAAAAGGCATAGACCAACTCCTTCGTTTCTGCCAGACGACGTAACGCGGCATTCTCGGGAATGCGAACCGTATGCACGCCACAGATAACAACATCATATTTCTCCAACTGTCGGTAGACGCGCTGTACTTCTGCCGCCGACATACTCCTGCTCACCGAAAAACAGGCAACGGAATCATAACGTGACAACATCGCCTGAAATTCATTTCCCGCACGGTCGCCGATTGAAAGGGCTGCGATTTTCTTTTTATCCAGTTGTCGGAGAGGGAGTATCTGGTCGGCATTCTTCAACAGTGTTATCGCTTCGGCATTCAGTTTGGCAGCAAGCCAAGCTGCGTGAGGCGAATTCAAACGCTCAGAAAGCCCTTGCGTATCAACCGGACGATACCTGTGCAATCCGGCGATGTATTTATATTGCAATACTTTGAGCACTTTCGCTTCAATCGCTTCCCGGTCTAACACACCCTTCTCCAAAGCTTTCTTCACCGCCTCGAAATCGCTGTGCGGATTGGCGGGCGCAAGCAAAATATCGTTTCCTGCCAAGAGTGCCAACACACAAGGGTTGTCCGAATTGCGGGTTGTCGCCCCTTTCATTGCCAACGCATCGGTAAAACACAACCCCCGAAAACCCAACTCGCCCTGCAACAAATCCGTCACCACTGCACGCGAAAGGGAAACCGGCCGGTTCTTTGTCTTGTCCAATGCCGGCACGTACAGATGCCCCGTCATGATACCAGCATAGCCGTCATAAATATAACGTTTGAAAGGAAGCAACTCTACGCTGTCCAGACGTGCCCTGTCATGCCAGACAGCCGGCAACGTATAGTGCGAATCTTCGCTCGTGTCACCATGACCGGGAAAATGTTTGGCTACGGAAAGAATCCCCTCCGATTCCAACCCACGTGCGTAAGCCAACCCTTTTGTGGTAACCGCCTCCGGATTTTCTCCGAACGAGCGCAGGCCAATCACCGGATTATCAGTATTACTGTTTACATCCAAATCGGGAGCGAAATTGATGTGGATACCCATCTCCTTGCACTGGCGGGCAACCTCCCGACCATATTCAATAATCAGCGCATCGTTTGTTATGGCTCCGAGCATCATGTTCTTCGGGAAACGCGTCGTCCCCGAAAGGCGCATCGAAAGCCCCCATTCCCCGTCGAGCGAAACCAACATCGGGACACGCGAAAGCGCTTGCAGGCGGTTCGTCACTTCGGCCTGTGTCTCCGGGTCGCCTTTATGAAAAAGGATTCCGCCTATTTTCATTTCCTTGACGTAACGCATCAGGCGTTGCATGTTCCGCGTATCCTTTTTCGGATCGGCGACAACCATAAAAAGCTGTCCTAAACGCTCTTCATTGCTCAATTGGTCAAAAACAGAATCCACCCAATGATTCATCATACGCTCATCCACTGTCCGATACAGATTCGGCGTTGTCTGTGCCGCAATAGTGAGCACCATCATCCAACCACAAATAACAATCGATATTGTTTTCATAAATTAACTATTACCGGTCAAAAATAAGAAACTGTTTTGATTTGGCAAAGTATGTACTGCCATAAAACCGTTTTTAAAACTGCATTCAGCATTCCATTCCCGCATTTCTTTCTCAATTTTACTTATCACCGAGAAAATCGACTTTCCCTCCGGGTAGAATTTTGTTCCCTTATGGTATATCCGAAATATTCTTTGCTTGCATCTGTGTTATTTTTTTAATGAGTATAGCTTTCAATTTTATTCTTACATTTGGTGCAGAAAAATAAAAATTAACAAATATCGTTTTAATCTCGAAAAAGAAAGGAAGTGCTGTTCCAGAAAGTATCATGGCGTAAATCCAAAAGAAGAATAGCAAAGTCGTATTCTTCCAAAAAAAGAAAACAAATTATTTAACTTAACAATTAAATGTAACAATCATGAATGAAAACAGAGTACATTTTGATATGCACAAATCACGAAAGCAATTCTTATCATTGCTTATTATCAGTTTGCTAAATTTTCCGTCTACACAGACAGTAGAAGGATTCGAGGTTGTCTCAAAATGAACTTGGGATAGTCTCTGTTGTTTCATTTCAGATTGAAGTCAT
>CAYXIX010000041.1:0-16269 GCA_964465405.1 uncultured Parabacteroides sp.
GAATGTTGCGCCTGGCTGTCCGTCCACTTCGCCATGATAGGCGTATGATTCACGTCCTAATTCCACGTTTGCAATGTCTTTCCGCCGGTCTAAGCAGTATTCCCTGTTTGAACAATTTGAGCGCTTCGCTGTATTTCTTTTTCGAAATAATAGACATTGCCGTGACGGGTGAAGTAGACAAATTCCCGGTTAAGATTCATCAGATCAAAAAGCTGTAAGCCAGTCGGAAGTAATGATGTGAAAGGTCAAAATCACGTAATTCCATGTATGTCTGCCCCCAGTCCCATATACGTGTTAATCAGTTCTTGTTGGGGCAAACAGCGGGTCGGAATATATCGCTTCTTGCGCTTGTATGTAAACAGAGTCATTGGTGGGAAGAAAATCATTTTTCCCGGAAAGAAAATCGTTTTTCTTGGGAGGAACAGTTTGTTCGTTTCGAGGGTAGGAGCCGATAAGGATACTCAAAGATAGGCATATACAACTGATCAGAATAGGTATGTTCTGCATCAAATAGTAAAAGTATTGAATGTTTATGGATAAAAAACAGGCTACCGGTTCTTTTTCTGAAAGACCACCGGCAGCCTGTTTTTGTAAAATATTATTGTCTGTAATTGACTAATTCGTCAGCGTTGAACCGTCCGATGAAGTCTGCATGTTTGCTCACTTCTGCTTCGGCATAATTCAAATAGACAATTGCTGATTTCTCAAATAATTCCGGAGCCTTTGTCGCATCTTGAATCAGTAAATGAGCCATGATGCAATCGGCGGCCATTTCCATCAATCGACGGGCCGTGAAATCCAACAATTCCTGATTCTGCACGCTTTTGATTTGATTCGTGCAGGTTTCAAGTTTGTCGGCCATGCCCGTTAATCTTGCTTTCAGCGGTTCCATGTCGGGAGAACAAGGAATGGTTTCAAATTCGCGGATTGTTGCCAAATAAGAGCCGTTGGTTACATAACGGATGGCTGCCACTGTCTGCAATTGCGTCGTCCCTTCGTAAATGGAGGTGATGCGTGCGTCGCGGTAAATGCGTTGGCAGGCATACTCCAGCATGAAGCCTGAACCGCCGTGAATCTGGATGCAGTCGTATGCATTCTGATTGGCATATTCCGAGTTCATCCCCTTTGCCAATGGCGTGAAGGAATCGGCCAGTTTCGCATACTTCTTCTGCTCCTGACGTTCTTCGGGTGTCAGCTTGCGGTCGCGGGCGATGTCGTCCAGCGCTTTGTAGATGTCCACATAGCGGGAGGTCTGATACAGCAAGGCACGGCCTGCGTCCAATTTGGCTTTCATGATGGACAACATGTCATATACGGCCGGGAATTCGATAATCGCTTTTCCGAACTGTTTACGTTCTTTGGCATAAGCCAATCCTTCGTTGTAGGCGGCTTGACTGAGTCCGACAGACTGGGCGGCAATCCCCAGACGGGCACCGTTCATCAACGCCATCACATATTTGATAAGTCCCAGCTTGCGGTCGCCGCACAATTCCGCTTTCGCGTTCTTATAGACCAGCTCGCAGGTGGGCGAGCCGTGTATGCCCAGTTTGTTTTCGATGCGGCGCACGTCCACGCCACCATCCCGTTTGTCATAGATGAACATCGAAAGTCCGCGCCCGTCTTTCGTCCCGGCTTCCGAACGCGCCAGTACCAAGTGTAGGTCTGCGTCGCCGTTTGTGATGAACCGTTTCACGCCGTTCAGCCGCCAGCAGTTGTTTGCCTCGTCGAACGTTGCCTTCAGCATGACGCTTTGCAAGTCGGAACCGGCGTCAGGTTCGGTCAGGTCCATCGACATCGTTTCGCCGGCGCAGATGCGGGGGATGAACCGGCGGTGTTGGTCTTCGTTGCCAAATTCATAAAGCGTTTCGATACAATCTTGCAGCGACCAAATGTTCCCGAATCCTGCATCTGCAGCCGCCACGATTTCCGCACACATGGTGTAGGGCGTAATCGGGAAGTTCAGCCCTCCGAAACGGCGTGGCATTGTCATGCCGTTCAGGCCGGCTTTCACCATTGCGTCCAGATTCTGTTTTGTCCCGGATGCATATTCCACGCGACCGTTTGCGCAATGCGGGCCTTCTTCATCGACTCCTTCCGCATTGGCAGCAATGATTTCGCCGGTGATTTCGCCAGTGATTTCAAGCACCTTGTCAAACGAGTCTATGGCGTCGGCATAGTCTTGCGGGGCATAGTCGTACGCTTCTTTGTCTCTGTAATTGCGCTCTTTCAGTTCGCAAATACGTTCCATCATCGGATTGTTCAAGTGATACTTGAGTTCCGGTACGTCTGTATAATAATTTGCCATCTCCTCTTATTTGCTGTTCTGTTTGTAATATTTAATCATTTTCGGGATTACCTCTTCCACCGTCCCGTTGATCACATAATCGGCAATCGCGTTTATCGGTGCGTTTTCGTCGCTGTTGATGGAAATGATGATTCCGGCATCTTGCATCCCGGCTATGTGCTGGATTTGCCCGGAGATACCGCAAGCGATGTATAATTTGGGGCGCACCGTTACACCCGTTTGTCCGATCTGGCGGTCGTGGTCACAAAA
This sequence comes from uncultured Parabacteroides sp., assembly GCA_964465405.1. GTDB lineage: Bacteria > Bacteroidota > Bacteroidia > Bacteroidales > Tannerellaceae > Parabacteroides. The sequence goes on from CAYXIX010000041.1 coordinate 2,555, forward strand.
TCCGGCGTCGACGGCGGCACGGCTGGCGCCCACTTCGGCATGTAGCTCTTTGGCAAGCTCGAACAACAGGTCGAAACCCTCTTTCGACCCCATCCCGTATCCGCCGGCAACAACGATTGATGCGCCCTTCAGGTTGTGTTTCGCCTTTTCGACGTGGCGGTCAATCACATTGATGACATAGTCGGTATCCGAAACGTAATTGCTTACCTCGTGGCGGATGACTTCGCCTTGATAGTTTTCGTCGAGTATCTCTTTCTTCATGACCCCTTCGCGCACAGTTGCCATCTGCGGCCGATGTTCCGGGTTGATGATTGTGGCGACAATATTGCCTCCAAAAGCCGGGCGAATCTGATAGAGCAGGTTCTCATACGTTTTGCCTACCTTTTTATCTTCGTGCGAACCGATTTCGAGCGCCGTACAGTCTGCCGTCAGCCCGCTTGTCAAGGCAGACGAGACGCGCGGTCCCAAATCGCGGCCAATCACGGTTGCCCCCATCAGGCAAATTTGCGGTTTCTCTTCTTTGAAGAGATTGATTAAGACGGAGGCGTGCGGAAGTGATGTATAGGGGAACAGGCCCGGAGCATCGAAAACATGCAGTTTGTCTACGCCATAGGGCATAATCTGCTTTTCGATTCCTTCCAGTCTGGAACCCGCAGCGATGGCTTCGAGCTGGCATCCTAATTGATTCGCCAGTTTGCGACCTTTGGTCAGTAGTTCGAGGCTTACATCGGCAACTGTCGTACCTTCAAGCTCACAATATACAAATACGTTGTTCATACGTTTTTCTTTTTTAATTGTCCATTGTTAATTGTCCATTGTCTGTTACCCAATCGTGTGGTTGGCCAACAGTTCGACAATCAAATCTTCCACATCCTTATCCGAACCGCTCAGTGTCTTGCTCTCCTTCGTCTGGAACACGATGTTCTGGATGGTCTTCACTTTGGTAGGCGAGCCCGACAATCCGCATTGTTTCAAGTCACCGTCCACGTCGGCAACACTCCATTCTTGGATGTTCAGATACGGACGTTTCTCATACAGGTCGGCATAAGCCGGAGGGGTTGCTGCCATCTCCTGTTTACCCAACGCGCGTTTGTACTTCATCACCAACTTGGCGTTGCGCGGGCGGCAAGGAGCAGCCGAACCATTGACAGTAATGACGATAGGCAGCGGTCCTTCTACGGTCTCGACACCACCGTCGATGTGGCGTTTGACGGTGATTCGGCGACCAGTCTCGTCTACGTTCAGAATCTCTTCTGCATACGTGATTTGGGGCAATCCCAGTTTTTCAGCTACCTGCGGACCCACTTGTGCGGTGTCGCCGTCGATGGCCTGACGGCCGCCGATGATGATGTCATAGTCACCTATTTTTTTGATGGCTGTCGCCAATGCATAAGACGTAGCCAGCGTGTCGGCACCCGCAAAGGCGCGGTCTGTCAAGAGATAGCCGCCGTCGGCTCCGCGATATAATCCTTCGCGAATGATTTCGGCGGCCCGTCCGGGACCCATTGTCAACAAGGTGACGGTTGTCCCCTCATGCATATCTTTCAGGCGAAGTGCCTGTTCGAGTGCGTTCAAGTCTTCCGGGTTAAAAATGGCAGGAAGTGCCGCGCGGTTGACCGTACCGTCTTCTTTCATCGCATCTTTTCCTACGTTTCGTGTGTCCGGAACCTGTTTCGCTAAAACAATAATTTTTAAACTCATTTCGTTAGGAATAATTAAATCTCCAAATTTTGGATGTTTATATCATTTTATCATTTAGAATTTTGACTTGCAAAAGTAATCAAATATGCTTTAAATCAAATCGCCTTCGGGTGAAATCTGCACACTTTAGTTTTTTTTGTGCTCTCTCCTTTTTCCCTTTTTGCAGATTTTTTTTGCCTGAGGCTAAAAACGTTTACCCTTGTCTCCGTTTTAGAAACAAGCAAGTTAGATACCGAAAAGAAATATGTACCCCCATTCAGGACATATCATCCCATTAACTCTTTTTACCGCCATCGATTTGGCGGAATGGGGAAAAAGTGCAACAAGCAAACAATATTCCATAATCAAGAAAGGGACGGAAAGATCATCCGCAGATAGGACATGCCAAGTCGGGAATGGCGCGGGAATCCCGGTGCAAGACAATTTGGCTGCCTGCTGCGGGTGTTAGCATACATGGCTGGGGATGAGCGGATTAGCGAGGTGCGTCACCAAGCCTTGTCAGGTCCGTCACTGAACGTCGTCTGATGACGAACCTGACCGCGTTCGGTGACGGATCTTTCTTTTTCCTCCCGGGCGGGCTGCAGTAAATCCTAAAAACTGACTTTTCGGCAGCCTTGTTTATGTGAGCGTTTGATGGGAGAAATGATTTTACTCTTTCCTTGTAGCGACCAGATTGCGGTCGCCGTAAGCGTTGTCGACACGTGCCACGTTTACCCAGAATTTGCTGTCGTGCAGCCAGTCTAACGGGAAGGCCGCTTTGCTGCGCGGATAGGCATGTTGCCAGTCGTCGGCCGTCACTTCATATTCCGGGTGAGGTGCATTTTTCAATACATTGTCTGTCGGATCGGCCTTGCCCTCTTCAATCTCTTTGATTTCCTCCCAGATGCATTCCAGTACTTCGACGAAGCGATCCAGCTCGGCTTTGCTTTCGCTTTCTGTCGGTTCGACCATCAGCGTGCCGTGAACAGGGAAAGAGAGCGTCGGCGCATGGTAGCCAAAGTCCATCAAGCGTTTGGCGATGTCATTCTCGTCGACGCCCGAACGCTCTTTGACTTTGCGGCATTCGAGAATCAGTTCGTGGCCGACCCGTCCCGTTATGCCGGTATAGACAATTCCGTATGTATCTTTCAGTTTGGCAGCCAAGTAGTTCGCATTCAAAATGGCAGTCTTTGTGACCGTTTCCAATCCTTCGGCTCCCAGCATGCGGATGTAAGCGTACGTAATCGGCAGGATGCCGGCGCTCCCATAAGGTGCGGCTGCGACGGTATTCAGGTCGCTGCCCCACAACACCGGATGTTGCGGCAAGAACGGAATCAGATGCCCGGCTACGCAAATCGGGCCTACGCCCGGCCCGCCGCCACCGTGAGGCGAAGCGAATGTTTTGTGCAAATTCAGGTGGCAGACATCGGCGCCGATTGTTCCCGGATTGGTCAGTCCCACCTGTGCATTCATGTTCGCGCCATCCATATAGAGTTGTCCGCCGCAAGCATGGACAATGTCGCACATCTCTTTGATGTCTGCCTCGAAGATGCCGTGTGTCGAGGGGTAGGTAATCATGCTGGCAGCCAGATTGTCCTTGTTGGCTTCGGCTTTGGCGCGGAAGTCATCGAGGTCGATGTTGCCGCGCTCGTCACACTTGACCGTGACGGTCGTGAACCCGCACTGTACGGCGCTTGCCGGATTCGTCCCGTGTGCCGATGCCGGCAGCAAGACGATGTTGCGGTGGCCTTGTCCGATGCTTTCCAGATAAGCGCGGATGACACGCAACCCGGTATATTCGCCTGCTGCGCCTGAATTAGGCTGCAATGTGCATCCTTTGAACCCCGTGATTTCGCAGAGGTAGGTGGAGAGGTTTTCGATGAGTTCCGTGTACCCTTCCACTTGTTCTTCCGGTGCATACGGGTGGATGTTCATGAATTCCGGACGGCTGAGTGGCAACATGCTGGAGGCCGGGTTCAACTTCATCGTGCACGAACCCAGCGAAATCATCGACTGGGCAAGCGAGACATCCTTGTGTCCCAACCGGGTGATGTAGCGCATCAGTTCGGTTTCTGTGTGGTATTTCTTGAACACCTCTTCTTGCAGGAAGGAGGAGGTACGGGCAAACTTCGGGTCGAAGTATTGCTTTTCCGGGATGGCTTTATCCAACATGTATTCCTTCCCGGCAGCTCCGGCGAAGATGTAGAGCAGGACACCGATGTCGGTCGGCTGCGTGGTTTCGTCTACGCTGATACCGACGTGGCCTGTCTCGAAATAGCGCAGGTTGACGCGGCATTCCAATGCGATTTCGCGTAATACGTCTACCGATACTTGCTCCGGAAGTTCGATTTTTAATGTATCGAAATAATCTTTGTTCAGTTGCTTGTAACCTAACTTCTCCAGTTCGCCTGCCAGGAAACCGGCCGAAGCGTGGATGCGTCCGGCGATGTCTTTCAACCCTTCTGCTCCGTGATAGACGGCGTAGAATCCGGCCATCGTCGCCAATAATGCCTGTGCAGTGCAGATGTTGGAAGTTGCCTTTTCCCGTTTGATATGCTGTTCGCGCGTTTGCAAGGCAAGGCGGTAAGCCGAATGCCCGTATGCGTCTTTGGATATACCGATGATACGTCCCGGAATAGCCCGCTTGTATTCCTCTTTGGTCGCAAAGAAAGCAGCCGACGGCCCTCCGTAGAACATCGGAATGCCGAAACGTTGGCTACTGCCGAAAACGACGTCGGCTCCCCATTCGCCGGGAGGTGTCAGCAAGACAAGGCTCATCAGGTCGGCAGTAACGGCGACGCGCGTGTCGTTGGCATGTGCACGGGCAATGAAGTCGCAGTAATCTTCAATCGAACCGTCTGCATTCGGATACTGCACGATTGCCGCAAAAACATCGGGTGTAAACGCGAATGTCCGGTAGTCGCCCGTCACGATTTTGATGCCTTGCGGAATCATGCGCGTATGGATGACCGCCAACGTCGAGGGGTAAATCGTCTCATCCACAAACAGCGTGTTGGCATCGGCTTTCACCTGTGCGCGGCTTCGGCTTCCGTGAAACATGGTTGCAGCTTCGGCTGCGGCTGTCGCTTCGTCAAGCAGCGAGCAGTTGGCGAGGGGAAGGCCGGTCAGTTCGGCGATGACCGTCTGGAAATTCAGCAAAGCCTCCAGTCGCCCCTGCGACACTTCAGCCTGATAGGGTGTATAGGAGGTGTACCAGACCGGGTTCTCGAATACGTTCCGCTGGATAGGAGCCGGACAGATGGTGTCATACCAGCCCATGCCGATATAAGAGGTGAATACTTCGTTTTTGGAAGCCAGTTCCGCGATGTGTTCGGCAAACTCCCGCTCCGTCATCGGTTCGGGCAGATTGAGCGGTACTTTCAGGCGGATGTTGGCCGGTATGGTTTGGTCAATCAGTTCGTCGACTGACGTGACGCCAATGGCATCCAGCATAGACGGGATGTCTTCTGCCGAAATGCCTACATGGCGATTTACGAATTTATTTGTGTCCATAATTTTGTTGTTTATTTATAAATAGGGATTATCAAATTTCTCATCGATTACACGGGTGTCCGGTCCGTGTCCGGGATAAATCACAGTTTCATCGGGCAAGGCGAGTATTTTGTCGTGGATGGCGGCGACCAATACCTCTTGATTCCCGCCCCACAGGTCAGTCCGGCCGATGCTTCCGGCAAACAGCGCGTCGCCTACCATGACGAATCCGTTCTTCCGGCTATAGAAAGCCACGCTGCCGGGAGAATGTCCCGGTACATTCAGCACCTGCAATTCAGAGTTGCCGAACCGAATGATTTCGTTGTCGACCAAATATTTTTCGGTCGGCACCTGTTCTACGTGCTGTCGTATGCCAAACAGGCGGGCTTGCTCGTCTGCCGGCGGCAGCTGCTCCACATCCAGTTTATGCGCTTCGGGGCGCAGACCGTAGGTTTTGTAGATGAAGCCATTCCCAAACGTGTGGTCTACATGCAGATGCGTGCAGAGCAGATGTTTGAGCGTCAAATGATGGTCGGATATGAAATCGCTGAGTCTTTGCTCTTCCTCTTTCCGGCAGCAGCCGCAGTCGATCAGGACTGCTTCCTGCGTCTCGTCGTACAGCAAAAAAGTGTTCTCCTGAAAATAATTGAACTCGAATGATTGAATTGTAATCATAGCGGTACGTAAACAACTTGCTTCGTTTTGAAATATTCTTCTGTATAGTAATCGCTCAGGTTGATGCTGAGGGCTTTTTTGCGGAAAGGCAGAATCTCGTGTTGCAATTCGCCCCCTTTCAGGCAAATCAAGCCGTTGGGAAGTGCGTTGCGCTGCTCTTTCCGGATGTTTTTGCGCACGAGCTTCACCAAATCGGCCAAAGGCATGACGGCACGGCTGACAACAAAGTCAAACGTCGCTTTCTCTTCTTCTGCCCGCACATGCCGGAACGTGACGTTTTGCAGCCCGATGGTTTCGGCTACGGCTTGGCTTACTTTGATTTTTTTCCCGATGCTGTCTACTAAGTGAAACTGCACTTCGGGCAGGAGGATAGCAAGCGGTATGCCCGGAAAACCGCCTCCCGTCCCGACATCCATCACAGCCGAACCGCTTGTAAATCGCAACATTTGCAAGATGCCGAGCGAATGCAAGACATGGTGCAAATAGAGGTTACCGATGTCTTTCCGCGAAATGACGTTGATTTTAGCGTTCCAGTCCGCATAAAGCGGATAGAGGGCGTCGAGCTGCGCTTGCTGCTTGTCGGTCAGATGAGGGAAATAGCCCTTTAGAATTGACAATTGAGATGCCTCGTCTAAAGGATTATCCGATGTGGGAAATGTTATGTTATCCATTATAGTATGTTCGTTTTGTGTGTTTTAATTGTCAATTGTCCATTTTCAATTGTCAATTAAAGAAGCAATCGGACTGTCTGGCCGCAACAAATAGCGTATTTCGTCGTAGGGCAGGAACACATGCGTGGCGCCTACCACATACGCGGCAATCTCATATTCGTTGAACGTATAAATGATGCCGGCGTCGTCAATTTTGAAATTTCCATTCGGAGCAATCTCTTCGACGCTGAAGAAACCAATGTTCTCCAGCTCTTTAGCGTTTTCTACTTTGTTTTGTGCCGCAATGTGGTCTACCAAGACAGGGGCCAATTTATATAAATAATCGTCGACGAAGATATCTTCTTCAGTGAGGGCATTGCCGGTGTTGAGGTTTAGCACGTGGTTGGTATAGCTATGCGCCCCGTGCGCGCCTCCGGTATAGTTCTCAAAATAGACCGTATAGCTTAAAAGTCCGTTCCGGTTGTAAGTGATTTCGTCTGACAACATTTCGTAATAAGAGAACCACGCGCCGACAGGCAGGTCGTCTTTCCATTCCAGCTCCTTTTTGAAATCTGTTTCCAGCTCTTTGTATGCAGCCAGATAATCTTCTGTATAGCGGGCGGCCGCCTCTTCGGGTGTCAGGCCTTTATAGCTTTCGCCGAAGTAGGCAAATACGAAATGATCTTGCAGCTTTCTTAGCAGGGCTTTGTCATGGAATTGGCTCGGAAAAGTAAAATTGAGTTGCAGGTTGCAGTTCGGGTTGTCCGGGTCCTCCAACAGGTAGTATGTTTTTTCCACTTGGATGGAGTCGAACCGGATATCGTTTTCCGCTGCCTCTTTCGGTTGGAAATGGCATCCTGCCAGAAGCATTCCTAACAGAGAGAAGCAAAGTAAGCTCTTGCCGATGTATGTATTCATGCGTAAACTGAATTTTTGATATGTGAAACATTTAGCTGCAAATGTACGCTTTTTATTGAGAAAAGTCCTTTTGCTTTCGGAAATTCCTTTTCGGGATACATGAATTTAGCCCGGATTTATATCCGCTTAGCCGGGAAGTAATATTTTTTGCAACAAAGGAAAAACTGTGATAAAGAGAGAAAGGACAAGTGGTAGCCGGGAGAAAAGGTAAACGTTCATTTGGAAACTTTTTGAGAAAATGGGAGTTCGTTTTGTTATGAAAAGGGAATAAAACCTGTATATTTGCAGCATGTGTGTACGTGCATTGTCAAAGGGATTGAATCAGACGGGATACTTTTTAGAACGTTTCTTATGGCTTACTCGAATTATTATGCGGCATCGGGGCTGTTTCACGGGTCGATGGCTTCGGTGATGGGAACGCAGTTCGACATTTTGATGGTCGGACGCGAGCCGGCCCGTTTAAGCCGGATTTGGAAAGCGATAGAAACAGAGGTGAAGCAGTTGGACAAGCGGCTGAGCCGTTTCGATGCGGAAAGCGAGGTTTCGCGAGTGAATCGGGAAGCCGCGCATTATCCGGTATCTGTTAGCGAAGAGCTATGGCAGATTTTGCAAGATTGCAAACGCTATCATGCCTTGACAGACGGATTTTTTGATATCACCTTGCAAGGATTCAATCAAGTGTTGCTGTCGGAAAAGGAGCGGAGCGTCTTTTTCTTTTCCGAGTCGCTGCGCATCGATTTGGGCGGAATCGGGAAAGGATATGCACTCACCCGGATTCGGAATTTGTTGAAAGAGAACGGGATAGGAAAGGCATTGGTGAACTTCGGGAACAGTTCTGTTTTGGCAGTCGGTACGCATCCGTTGGGTGGTTATTGGCCGGTTGGGGTGGATAATCCATATACGAAGGAGCATATAGCAGATTTGAAGTTGCGCGACACGTCGTTGTCTGTTTCGGGAAACATGCCCGCTCATCCGCGCCATATCGTGAATCCGCTGACAGGGAAGTTCGTCGAAGCAAAAAAAATGGTTTCGGTCGTGGCAAAAGACCCGGTCGTGGCAGAGGTACTGACGACCGCTTTTATGGTGGCGGACGACGACCGCATACCGGTCATTGCCTCTCGGTTTGATATAGATAAAAAACAGGTATATAAGTTATGAAAGAAAATGAGCATTCAGAAGGTTTGAACCGGCGTGATTTTTTCAAAGAGCTGGGGATGATTGGCGGAGGCGGTGTGTTGCTTTCGGCATTTCCTTGGTTGCAGTCGTGCAGCACGGATGACAAAGTGCAGATGGCGAAAGAAAAAGTCCGGATCGGCTTTATCGGGACAGGTTCGCGCGGACAATATCATTTGAACAATTTGAAGACGATTCCCTGTGCGGAGGTGGTCGCCTTGTGCGACAATTATGCCCCTCATTTGGAGCAGGCGGCGGCGATATATCCGAAGGCAAAGCGGTATGATGATTACCGTCGGCTGTTGGAAGACAAGGAGGTGCAGGCCGTCATGATTGCAACTCCGCTTTACGAACACAAGTACATCACGCTTGATTCCCTTCAGGCGGGCAAACATACATTCTGCGAAAAATCGATGGCGATGACGTGTCAGGATTGTCTGGACATGTATAACGCATTCAAGCAGTCGGGGCTCGTGATGTTTATCGGGCAGCAGCGGCTGTACGATCCCAAGTATATCAAGGCGATGGAGATGATTCATGCCGGCGTGCTGGGGCAGGTCAATTCAATTCGCGCCTATTGGTTCCGCAATAACGACTGGCGGCGCCCCGTCCCTTCGCCGGAATTGGAGCGGAAGATCAACTGGCGGTTGTATAAAGATTATTCCTGCGGATTGGTGACGGAGTTGGCTACCCATCAGTTGCAGGTCGGGAACTGGGCTTTGCGGCTTTTGCCGGAAAAGGTCTCCGGCATGGGCGATATCATCTATTGGAAAGACGGGCGCGAGGTGTATGACAGCATCAACCTGATTTACCACTATCCCAATGGAGTAAAGATGACCTACGAGTCGATGATTGCCAACAAGTTTTATGGCTTGGAAGAGGAGATTCTGGGCAGCAAGGGGACGATGGAGCCGGAAAAGGGCAGATATTATTTTGAAGAGGTACAACCGGCTCCCGGTATTTTGCAATTGATTAACCAGATTGAGCATAAGATATTCGATAATGTCTCTTTTGCCGGTCCGAGCTGGGTTCCGGAGACGGCTTCAATCAATAAGGCGCATTATATTATGGATAACATGACAACGATTACCGGAGAGTCGTCTGTTGGTGCGGCTGGAGACGGTTCGGTCGAGCTGGTGACCGCTTTTTGCGAAGCCGCCATTACGGGGAAACCGGTGCCGGATTTGGTCGAAGAGGCTTACTATTCTTCTGTTTTGGGCTTGCTCGGCTTGCAGGCTATTGACGAAGGGCGGGTTGTGACCTTCCCGGACGAATATAAAATACCGTATTTAAATTTTGTGTGATATGAGGGATATTGTATTGTCAGTGAAGAGGCAGAAGCGGGAAATAAAGATTTTCTGTGTATGCATCGGGTTGGCTTATGTGATGAATATCCTGTCCATCCTGATATATGGCACGAGTTGGTCCGAACTTTGGACGCAGGCTTTTTGGATGCTGATTATTTCGTGTGGCTTCTACGCCCTGTCTGTGGCGTTGCGGCTGCTCTATTTCGGGGTTCGGCAGTTGAAGAAATAAGAGGGAAGAGAGGCATAGAAAGATCTGTCAGGGGCAGTCGGCGGCAGGCGGGCTGCTCTTTTTTACATGATACGTGTATATTTTTGATTGATTTATGAAAGAAAATCTCTGCCGTTTTGCTTTCCTTTGTCTGAAAAATCTGGTTAGCATGAAAAAAGCAGTTTTATTATTTTCAGTTTTATTGGCCGCTTGCGGAGAGGGGAAGGATTCGCAAGTTGTAAAAACAGTGGAGCGGCTCTCTACCGCTACCCGCAATGCCTATTACGTAAGCAATCGCGAGCCTTTGCAGCCGCAACAGTTCATTAAATTGCCGGCAGGAAGCATCGAGCCGGAAGGGTGGATACGCAAACAACTGGAGTTGCAGAAAGAGGGGCTTTGCGGTCATTTGGGCGAAATCAGCGCTTGGTTGCAGAAAGACAACAACGCTTGGCTGAAGACCGGTGGCGAATGGGGCTGGGAGGAGGTCCCTTACTGGCTGCGCGGTTACGGGAATATGGGGTATGCGTTGAAAGACGAGGCCGTGTTGGAAGAGACGCGGTTTTGGATTGATGCGATTTTGGCAAGCCAGCGGGCAGACGGCAATTTCGGGCCGTTGCACTTAAACAACGGGAAACAGGATTTTTGGCCGAACATGATTGTCCTCTGGATTATGCAGTCTTATTATGAATATGCGAATGACGAACGGGTGATTGGCTTCATGACCCGTTATTGCCATTATTTGCTGACGGTTCCGGACGATGATTTCCTTTATAGCTATTGGGAGAACAGCCGGGGCGGCGACAACCTGTGGAGCGTGGTTTGGCTTTACAACCGCACGGGAGATGAGGCGTTACTCGAGTTGGCGGATAAGCTGCACCGCAATACGGCCGATTGGACAAAGTCCACCCAGTTACCTAACTGGCACAATGTGAACATCGCCCAGTGTTTTCGCGAGCCGGCAATCTATTATCTGTTCACGAAAGATTCCGCCTTGTTGGCGGCAAGCTATAATGTGCAGAGTTTGGTGCGTCGCGCTTTCGGACAGGTTCCCGGTGGTATGTTCGGGGCAGACGAAAATGCACGTATCGGCTTCTTCGACCCCCGTCAGGGGACGGAGACGTGCGGTTTCGTGGAGCAGATGGCTTCCGATGAGATTATGTTGCTCATCAGCGGCGACCCCTATTGGGCAGACCATTTGGAGGATGTCGCGTTCAACAGCTTCCCCGCATCGCTGATGCCCGATTACCGGGCACTCCGTTATCTGACCTGCCCGAATATGGTGATTAGCGACTCGCGCAACCATCATCCGGGCTTGGACAATTCCGGCCCCTTCTTGGTGATGAACCCGTTCAGCAGCCGTTGTTGCCAGCATAATCACGGATTCGGCTGGCCTTATTATCTGGAGCATCTGCTCTTGGCGACGCCCGACAATGGCGTGGCGGCGGTGTTGTATAACGCTTGCAAAGCGAACGTAAAGGTGGGCGACGGCACGGAAATTACTCTGCACGAGCAGACCTGTTATCCGTTTGAAGAGATGACGCGCTTCACGGTCGCAACTCCCCGCCCGGTTGCGTTCCCCTTCTATCTCCGTATACCGGCTTGGTGTGCGGATGCGTCGATTGTGATTAACGGAGAAACGCAGCGGGCGAAGCTCGCAGCCGGTACATACGCCTGCATCGAACGGACATGGCAGGATGGCGACGAGGTGGTGCTGAATCTCCCGATGGACTACGCCGTGCGTCGCTGGCAGGTGAACAAAAACAGCGCCAGCGTGAATTACGGTCCGCTTACCCTTTCTTTGAAAATCGACGAGCGGTATGAGCAGAAGGTGAGCACTGAGACCGCCATGCGGGACTCCAAGTGGCAGCAAGGTGCCGATGTCTCGGCTTGGCCTACCTATGAAATCTGGCCGAAGAGCGATTGGAACTATGCGTTGGAACTGGATAAACCTATCATTTTGCTCCGCAGGGAATGGCCAGCCGATGCTGAGCCGTTTACGCTGGCTGCCGTCCCGATGGAGTTTAAAGCGCAGGGGCGTCGGGTTCCGGAGTGGAAGGTTGACGAATATGGGTTGTGCGGCGTGCTTCCTTACGAGCATGCCCGCAAGGCAGACCGCACAGACACGATTACGCTTGTGCCGATGGGTGCTGCCCGCCTCCGCATCAGTGCCTTCCCGGTGGCGGAATAAAAAAAGTGCCGAAAAGCTTGCCTGTTAGCTGAAAAGTTATAGTTTTGTAGGCGATAAGCGATATAAGCAATTTGTTTCACATAAAAAACTATCAAACCGTGACAACACGTAGAACATTTATCAAGCAAGCCTCCCTGTTGGGAGCAGGACTGACGATGAGTCCTTTTTTTATTCAGGCAGGTTCCGCTGCTGTGGGAGCCAATGACAAGATCGGCGTTGGGCTGATTGGATGTAACGGGATGGGATTTTCCAATTTGGAGGCTTTCCTTCGGAATCCTGAGGTCGAATGCGTTGCCCTTGCGGATATCGACGAAGGGGTGCTGAACCGTCGGGCAGCTGAGGTCGAGACGCTGACCGGGAAGAAAGTAAAGCATCTGTATAAAGACTGGCGGAAGCTGATCGACAATAAGCATGTCGATGTTGTGATTGTCGGGACGCCCGACCATTGGCATTGCTTGCAACTGGTTGCCGCTTGTGAGGCGGGTAAGGATGTCTATTGCGAGAAACCGTTGGGCAACAGTATCGAGGAGTGTAACATCATGTTGCGTGCTGCGGAGCGTTACAACCGCGTCGTGCAGGTCGGGCAGTGGCAGCGCAGCGACCCGCATTGGCAAGATGCTGTCGCTTTCGTCCGCAGCGGGAAGTTGGGCAAGATTCGCACCGTGCGCGTGTTCTCCTATCAGGGGTGGTGTCCCTCTATCCCCGTCAAGCCCGACGAGCCGGTGCCCGCAGGCGTAGACTATGATATGTGGCTCGGGCCGGCATCCAAGCGTCCTTTCAATCGGAACCGTTTCCACTTCACCTTCCGCTGGTTTTGGGACTATGCGGGCGGCTTGATGACGGACTGGGGCGTACACCTCTTGGACTATGCGCTCTTTGGGATGGACGTGACGACGCCGGAGAGTATCATGGCCTCGGGTGGCAAGTTCGGTTATCCGGATGATGCGTGCGAAACGCCTGATTTGTTGCAGACCATCTATACTTTCCGCGATTTCACCGTCCTCTGGGATCATGCCATCGGCATCGACGACGGGGCGTACGGGCGCAATCACGGTGTGGGCTTCGTGGGTGAGAACGGGACGCTGGTCGTCGACCGTGGCGGCTGGGAGGTCATCCCCGAGAAGGTAAACGGGCAGGCACGCATGGAGGCCGTTCCCCTGAAGAAGGCGTATGGTGAGGGTGGCCTGAACCTCCATGTGAAGAACCATCTGGAATGCATCAAGTCGCGCAACCGCAACTGCAATGCCAGCATCGAAATCGGTGCACACATCGCCAAGTTCGCCCATCTGGGCAACATCGCCTACCGCACCGGCAAGAAGCTGACTTGGGACGGCAAAACTTTCCACGACACCGAAGCAGATACCTACCTGAAAAAGGCCTATCGGGCACCGTGGACACTGCCGAATGTGTAAGCAATGGATAAT
>CAYXIX010000042.1:0-16029 GCA_964465405.1 uncultured Parabacteroides sp.
CTTACACGTAACAAGTTAAATATCTGTAATTTTAATAGATTGAATTTTTTATATTCCATCAATATGTTTTAGTTTTGATGTATCGGAATTGTATTTCCTTTTAAATTTATATCTCATGAAAACCAAGATTCATAGGAGGATTGAGGGGGGCTTTGCTTGTTCCTCAAAATTCCGCGTTTCGTCGATGATGTATTCCGGACGTCCTTTCACTTCGTCAAACAAGATGCCGACATATTGCCCCAATACGCCGACCGTTAGCAGCTGCACGCCACCAAAGAAGACAACCGATGTCATGATGGAAGTCCACCCCGTCTCGGCATTGCTGAACCCGTATATCTTCCCCAATGTAAACCAAACGGCAAGCACAAGCCCGACCACCACTGCGATGAATCCCAAGGTAATCGCCAGGCGCAACGGCTTCTTGGAAAAATAGAGCATCGCCGTCGTCGCAAACTTCCACATCTTACTGAACGAGTATTTGGTTTCGCCCGCTATCCGCACTTCGCGTTCATAATAGAAAGGGACTTGCTTAAACCCTACCCAACTAATCAATCCACGAATGTATTTTCCCCGTTCATGAAAACGGTTGAACTGGTTCATGACCTTCCTGTCAATCAGGCGGAAATCACCCGTATCAAGCGGAAAACTCACCTCGCTCATATAGTTCAACATCCAATAAAAGGCTTTGGCTGTCGCTCTTTTAAAAAAGTTCTCGCCATCGCGCGATTTACGCACACAATAGACCACATTCGCCTGCTCCCGCTCACACAAAGCAAACATTTCCGGTATCAACTCCGGAGGGTCTTGCATGTCGGCATCCAAGATAACCGCCCAATCAGCATCGCAAATATTGATGCCCGCTGTCACAGCCGGTTGATGACCAAAGTTACGCGAGAAATGGATTACCTTTACCTGCGGATCGGATGCGGCAATCTCGTTCAGCATGGCAGGTGTCCGATCGCTACTGCCATCGTTTATATACATAATTTCTGTCTGAAGCGGGAGTTGTTTCAATGCCTCGCGTGTTCGCCGGTAAGATTCAGGTATCACCGGTTCTTCGTTATAACATGGTACAATGACTGTAAGTTTCATTTCAAACCTCTACAATGTATAAAATTTATTCCTACAAAATTAATTCGCTACACAATAGACAAAAGTATATCTTTTCCCTGACAAACAAACTGTTTTTACTAAAAAAGCACTATTTAATGCTTGGAAAAATCAGTCACCCCAAAATACCATGAAAAGAGAACTTGAGGATACAGGCAGGAGATAACGGCATATCGATTTTTTAATCACTTCAAAACCGTTTCTCAAAGGTAATCGTCGAAATAGCGTGTAATTTTCTCATACAAATGAGGTCTGTCTTTACCAATCACATTGTGCAAATGGCGTGGATAGACAAAATAATCCGGATAGGTATCGGCATCCACACACGCCTTCAAGAACCCCAAACTATGCTGCCAAACGACTACCGGGTCAATATCTCCATGAATAAGCAACAAATGCCCTTTCAAATTAGCCGCTTTCAACTTGAGATTCGCAGATTTATATCCATCCGGATTATCCTGCGGGCGATCCATATAACGTTCACCATACATAATCTCATAGTTGCTCCAATCGATAACCGGCCCGCCGGCCACCCCGACCTTGAACAACTCCGGATAAGAACACATCAAATTGACGGTCATAAATCCGCCGTAGCTCCATCCATGTACACCGATGCGCTCCGTATCCACATACGGGAGAGAACAAAGGAATTCGACCCCTTTGACCTGATCCGCCATTTCGTTCGCACCCAACCGGCGATGGATTACCTGTTCGAAATCACGCCCGCGATTGGCAGAGCCGCGACTATCAAGCGTAAACACCACATACCCCCGCTGAGCCATGTAGATATCCCATCCACCAACTCCGTTTTTCCATCCTCCTGTGACAAGCTGGGCATGAGGACCGCCATACACATAGACAATGGTCGGATACTTTTTCCCGGCCTCCATGTTTACCGGTTTGACAAGGCGGTAATTCAAATCGGTGACGCCATCGGCGGCTTTGAGCTTGCCAACAGTGATTTCCGGTATCACATAACCGGCATAAGGGTCTTTGGAGGTCAGCAGCGTACGCAAGGTTTCGCCTTTCTGCGCATCAAGCATCTTTATTTCACGCGGGACATCGGGCGCACTGTACGTATCCAGCAAGTATTTACCCGATGCGCTCAGTTGTGTGGAATGGACACCCTGCAAGCCGCCATCCGTCACTTCATACCATTTCCCTTTCCGCAAATCCAAGCGCGAAGTACCGACATAAAGCGCATCCCCATCATCAAACGGACTTAACCGGGATGGCGCCGTCGACGAAAAATACAAGGCTTTCCCCTTCGCATCAAATCCCAATACGTCGAGAACCTCCCATTTGCCTTGCGTCAACTGTTCCAGAAGCTCCCCTTTCGTATTATACAGATACAAATGATTATATCCGTCGCGGCGACTTTGCCAAATAAACTGTTCCGGATTCGCAGGCAAGAAAAGAACCGGGTGCTGCGGCTCGACATAGCGTTCGTCTGTCTCTGTAAACAAATCAGCCTCCTTTTCTCCTGTTTCAGCCGAATAGCGAACCAAGTGCATTTCGTTTTGTTCGCGGTTCAATTCTGCGATGTAGATGCTCTTCTCGTCCGGGCTCCAAGCGATGTTCGTCAAATACTTCTCTTTCGGCAATCCGGTTTTCAGCCAAATGGTTTTGCCGGTTGCCAACTGATAGACACCCACCGTCACCTCATGGCTTTTCATTCCGGCCATCGGATACTTATGCGGCTCGGCAGTCGCACAACGCGTCGTGATGTTGACAAAAGGATAATCCGTCACCATACTTTCATCCATCCGGTAGAAAGCCAAAGCCGTACCCTTCGGCGACCAAAACGTTCCTTTATAAATACCAAATTCGTTCTGGTGCACCGATTTGCCACATACAATACCAGCCTTCGTCTCGTCTGTAACGACATGGACCCCATTTTCGGGTGAAAGAATGCACAAATTGTTGCCCTCCGTAAAAGCCAGATAACCGTTTGCCGGACAAAAATCATAATTCTCCCATCCGCTTTTCAGCTTGTAGGCCCCGACTATCCGGGCCGCTTGATAATCATAATGGAAACGCGTCTGCTTTACGGTAAAAGCAAGCACCGGTTGTTCCTTGTAAGGTACGGAAAAGGCCGGCAGGCTACCGGTTGTCGGATAACCGGCGGCCGTAAGCACATCGTTCAACTGCTGACGGGTAAACAGCAGTCGGACAGGCTTTGTCGATTCGCCTCCCATCAGGCTGTCGCCTTTGGCGTAGATAAACGTATCTCCGCACCATTGCAACCCCCGCAAATGTTGAGGCACAAAACGATACTGCGTTTTACCGCCCGGAATCAAATCGTGCAGGGTAAACGTCTTATTTTGCCCAATCATAGAAAAAGGATTTAACAACACACATAGGCAGCATAGTTGCAACAGATTAATCTTCAAAATCATGATTCTTCTTTCTTTTAAATGGTTTCTTGAACGGACGTTCGCCGGATTTCTTACTATTAAATTTCATGTTACCGAATTTCTTTCCCCTGCCAGCATCCTCCTCCTCGCGAAAATGCTTTTTGGCAGGATATTTCCCGAAATCTTTACGCGAAGAGCGTCCGTTTGTCCGGTTATTGCCGAAATGCCGTTTACCCGGCATATAAAGCGCCCGCTCATTTTCGTCTTCCGCATGTTCGGCGGCAAAACGGCGTTCGGGGCGGTCTACCTTAAAAGTCGGTTGCGAAAGATGTTCGCCCGGTTTTTTTGCAAATTTCTCTTGCCCTTCGTTCAGCGCCCTTTTATAGTCTTTATTCTTCCCTTCAAAAATCTCATAACAACGGAACTCACACTCCAAAGAGCCGTTTATCAGCTTTATCTTCTCGCAAGGACGCAAGCCGATTTTGTCGAGGTGTTCCTCTTTGTAGCCCAATATCCAAACCTTGTAATCGGTGAACACATGTTTGACCCGCTCGCCAATCATGTTATACAATCCCAACAGGTCCCGGCTCGAAAGCCGCTCGCCGTAAGGCGGGTTTGTCACCAGAATACCCGGTTTCGGCGCTTCCGCGCATTGCTGGAAAGGCTGGACTTTCAGTTCGATATATTTCATCAGGCTGGCACTTCGCACGTTTTTTTCCGCAATCTCGATGGCTGCCGGACTGATATCAGAGCCGTAACATTTAAATTGAAACTCACGCTCCTTGCTCTCATCGTTATAAATGTGCTTGAAAAGCTCCGCGTCGAAGTCGAGCCATTTTTCGAATGCAAACTCTTTCCGATAGATGCCCGGCGCGATGTTCAGGGCAATCATGGCCGCCTCGATCAAAAGGGTTCCGGAGCCGCACATCGGGTCGACGAAGTTAGACTCCCCTCTCCACCCCGTCTTCAGAATCATGCCGGCTGCCAGCACCTCGTTCAACGGCGCTTCGGTCTGCTCGACACGGTAGCCCCGCTTATGCAGGCTCTCGCCCGAGCTGTCGATGGAAAGCGTACAATCGTTATGTGAAATATGAATGTTGATATATAAATCCGGATTATTCACCCGCACGGAAGGACGCTTCTGCTCTTTTTCCATGAAATAGTCGGCAATGGCATCTTTCGTACGGTAGGCAACAAACTTCGAGTGGTTGAAATCTTCCGAATAAATGACGGAATCGATAGCGAATGTCTGATTAATCGACATATAGTTTTCCCATTTTACCTTTTTGACCTTCTTATACACCGTGTCGGCATCTTTGGCCTTGAAGTGATAAATCGGTTTCAGAATACGCAATGCTGTACGGCAACAGAAATTGGTTCTGTAAAGAAGTTCTTTGTCACCTGTGAAAGAGACCATCCGACGACCGATTTGTATGTCTCTGGCTCCTAAGGATAACAACTCGTCGGCCAAAATATCTTCCAACCCATAAAGGGTTTTGGCCACCATTTCAAATGTCTCACTCATATTCAATTTAATTAACAATTGACAATTGGCAATTGGGGCATAACCCGAGAGTGTCGTATCGCATTTGTCTCATTGTTTGTTAGTAATTTATTTTTATTTGATTCTTGCTTTGTTCCTATTTGTTGCCGGTTGTCGGCTGGCTGATGGTTTCTCCTGCGGGCACATCTTTTGTAACCCATACGTTCCCGCAAATGGTCGCACCGTCGCCGATGCGGATACGCCCCAATAACGTCGCGTTGGAATAGACCGTCACATGGTCGCCCAAAATCGGATGACGGGCCACTCCGCGTATCGTATTGCCGTTTTCATCAGGCGGCAGTTTCTCGCCTGCCAAGCTGACTCCCTGGAAAATACGGACATGATTCCCGATGATGCTGGTTTCTCCGATAACGGTTCCCGTCCCATGATCGATTGAAAAATGATGTCCGATTCGTGCCCCCGGATGGATGTCAATACCCGTTTCCGAGTGTGCCATTTCCGTAATCATGCGGGGGATAAAAGGCACTTTCAGGAGATAAAGCCGGTGGGCGATGCGGTAATTGCAGATAGCTCGGAAGCCGGGATAGCAGAAGATGACCTCGTTGATATTCTGGGCGGCCGGGTCTCCATTGAACGCCGCTTCTGCATCTGTCGCCAACAAGGTGCGCATTTCAGGCAACTCCCGGATAAACGATTCAGCCAAACATTGGGCTTTTTTCAAAATCTGTTCTTCGGTGTTTGCCGTGCAAAGTGTCTCGGCAAAACAGAGCCCTGCATAAATTTGCTGCGTAAGTAACGTGTAAAGCGTCCGGATATGGACTCCTGTATGAAACCGAATGGTCTGTTTGCTGATTCGTGCATGCCCATAATAACCGGGAAAAAGAATCGTCCGACATAGATGAATAATCTCTTTCAAGACCTTGCCCGACGGCAAAGCCTCTTCGTCCCGGCAGGTGTGAAACAATTGTTTGTAAGATTGCTCGTCCGAAAGCCGTTCTACGATTTCGTTCAACGCCTTGCTATGCTCTTGCCATCCCATTCGTCCTGTTATGTCTGATTCGGTAACAAATGTAAGCATAAATTGAAAAATGAAAATCGGAAAACGGAAATTATTTCTCATTTAACAAAACTTACCGTCGTTCTCCGTTCTTTCCGGGCCAAAATTACATAATTCCCCTGAGGTAATTTGATTTTGCCAAAAGGAAAATCCGGTTTCCCTCCGTGTAGTTCGCGCGTTCCGACCAGTTTTACAAATTTGAACTTGCGAAACTTCAAGTATGCAGTGGAAGTAAAGGGGAAATGCCTTCAGCCGGTTTTGGGGATAGGAAATACCGGATTGGCAAATGGCAGCTGAATATGAGAGCAGCAGCGATATATTTCATATCCCTTGTTTTGTGGAATCGGATAATCATGTGTTGCTGCGTTATGTAAGGTTCGCAAGAAAAATCGAAAGAATATGCTTTTGTATACAAAAAAAGGCAGCGGCCTCTCGTGTATTAAAAAATCATCTGGAATGAACGAAACAATTTCCGGGATTGTATGAAGAAAGTAACCCGGTATTGATGTTTGCAACTTTGAAGTAAAAATTGTTCGTTTCGACCATAGGTGACTCCTATGTGTGTTAGGAAATCCCTCACCCGTTGGATTTCATGAAATTAATCACTACTTTTGCAGCAATTTTTTGAAAGGAAAGCAGATAAAACAACGCAATATGAGTAAGAAATTTGCCGAATATTCCAAGTTGGACTTGGCGAACATCAATAAAGAGGTGTTGAAGAGGTGGCAGGAGGGCAACTTCTTCCGTAAGAGTCTTGAAATCCGTGAGGGGCACCCCATGTTCGTGTTCTACGAAGGGCCTCCTTCTGCAAACGGGATGCCCGGTATTCACCATGTGATAGCCCGTTCGATCAAGGATATTTTCTGTCGGTACAAGACGATGAAGGGATATTTGGTGAACCGGAAAGCCGGGTGGGACACACACGGGCTTCCGGTCGAACTGGGTGTCGAAAAGTCGTTGGGTATTACCAAAGAGGACATCGGGGGAAAAATTTCGGTGGCAGACTATAACGCTGCTTGCCGCCGGGATGTGATGAAATATACGAAAGAGTGGACGGACTTGACCCAGAAAATGGGATATTGGGTAGACCTCGATAATCCGTACATTACTTATGACAACCGGTACATTGAAACACTCTGGTATCTGTTGAAGGAGCTTTATAAAAAGGGGTTGTTGTATAAAGGATATACGATTCAACCCTATTCGCCGGCAGCGGGGACGGGACTGAGTTCGCATGAGCTGAACCAACCCGGCTGTTACCGTGACGTGAAAGATACGACCTGTACGGCACAATTCCGTATCCTTGACCCGAAACCGGAGATGGTACAGTTTGGCGATCCGTTCTTCCTTGCATGGACAACCACGCCTTGGACGTTGCCTTCCAACACGGCGCTTTGCGTGGGACCGACCATCACCTATGTAGCCGTACAGACCTACAACCCGTATACAGGGATGCCGATGACGTCAGTCTTGGCCAAAGACTTGGTACATGTTTATTTCAATCTGAAAGCAGCCGATTTGGAATTGTCCGATTATAAACCGGGCGACAAGCTGATTCCGTTTAAAATCGTGGGCGAGTGGAAAGGTCTGGAGTTGGCGGGTATGCACTATGAGCAACTGATTCCTTGGGTGAATCCGGGCGAAGGAGCCTTCCGGGTGATTACGGGCGACTATGTGACGGTGGAAGATGGAACCGGAATTGTACACATCGCGCCGACGTTTGGTGCGGACGACGACCGGGTGGCGAAGACCAGTGGCATTCCGCCCTTGATGTTGGTCGATAAAGACGGCAACCGCCGTCCGATGGTCGATATGGCTGGTAAGTTCTTTCTGTTGGAAGATTTGGACCCGGAGTATGTGCAGACCTATATGAATGCAGCGGACTATGACCCTTGGCAGGGTAAGTTTGTGAAGAACGCTTACGACCCGACGAAGACCGACAAGGATGAAACGCTGGATATCGAAATCTGCATGATGCTGAAGGCGCAGAACCGTGTCTTCAAAATTGAGAAGCATGTGCATAACTATCCGCACTGTTGGCGGACGGACAAACCTGTGCTTTATTATCCGTTGGATAGCTGGTTTATCCGTACAACTGCTTGCCGGGAGCGCATGATTGAATTGAACAATACCATTAACTGGAAACCACAGAGCACCGGTTCGGGGCGTTTCGGCAAATGGCTGGAGAACCTGCAAGACTGGAACCTGAGCCGCAGCCGCTATTGGGGAACGCCGCTGCCTATCTGGCGGACGGAAGACGGGGCGGAAGAAATCTGCATTGGTTCGGTTGAAGAATTATACAGCGAGATTGAAAAAGCTGTCGCAGCCGGTTTCATGGAGTCAAATCCGTATAAAGATTTACATTTCGTTCCGGGTGACTATACGAAAGAAAATTATGATAAGATTGACTTGCATCGTCCGTATGTAGACGAAATCATCCTTATTTCGAAGAGCGGCAAGCCGATGAAGCGGGAGACAGACCTGATTGATGTCTGGTTCGATTCGGGAGCGATGCCTTATGCGCAGATTCACTATCCGTTTGAAAACAAAGAGGTCTTTGACGAGCGGAAGATTTATCCGGCAGATTTTATCGCCGAAGGGGTCGACCAGACACGCGGATGGTTCTTTACGTTGCATGCCATTGCTACGATGGTGTTCGACAGTGTAGCGTATAAGGCTGTCGTGTCGAACGGACTCGTGCTGGACAAGAATGGAAACAAGATGTCCAAACGGTTGGGTAATGCCGTTGACCCGTTTGCGACCATCGAGCAGTACGGTTCTGACCCGTTGCGTTGGTACATGATTACGAATGCCTCTCCTTGGGATAACATCAAGTTTGATATTGACGGCATTGAGGAGGTTCGCCGCAAATTCTTCGGAACGCTTTATAATACCTATTCGTTCTTTGCGTTATATGCCAATGTAGACGGCTTTACCTATTCGGAACCGGAAATGGCATGGGCAGAACGCCCGGAAATCGACCATTGGATTTTGTCGCTGCTCAATTCGTTGGTAAAGGATGTCGATAACTTCCTGAATGCATACGAGCCGACCCGCGCCGGGCGTGCGATATCCGACTTTGTGAATGACAACCTGAGTAACTGGTATGTCCGTCTGAACCGCCGCCGTTTCTGGGGTGGAGGCATGACAACGGATAAACTGTCGGCTTACCAGACGTTGTACACGTGTTTGGAGACCGTAGCCAAACTGATTGCGCCGATTGCGCCGTTCTATGCCGACCGTCTGTTCTGCGATTTGGTGGCTGTGACGGGACGCGAAACGGCCGAGTCAGTCCATTTGTCGGACTTCCCGGTTTGCAATGAGGCAATGATTGACAAGAATCTGGAAAAACGGATGCAGATTGCACAGGATATCTCTTCGATGGTATTGGCTTTGCGCCGTAAAGTCAATATCAAAGTGCGGCAACCGCTTCAGACGATAATGGTTCCGGTTGTGGATGTACATCAGAAAGAGAGTATTGAGGCCGTAAAGAATCTGATTTTGAACGAGGTCAATGTGAAAGGGTTGAAGTTTGTTGATAATGCTGCCGGCGTTTTGGTCAAACGGATTAAGCCTGATTTTAAGAAGTTAGGGCCGCGCTTTGGTAAAGGAATGAAAGCGGTAGCTGCTGCTATTCAGGCGATGAGCCAAGCGGATATCAATGCTTTTGAACAGGCAGGGACATTTACGCTGACAGTGGATGGGCAGCCGGCTGTGGTGGAACGTGTGGATGTTGAAATTATCTCCGAAGATATTCCGGGATGGTTGGTGGCCAATGAAGAACGTCTGACGGTTGCGTTGGATATTACAGTGACGGATGAGCTCCGTAAAGAAGGATTGGCACGTGAGCTGGTGAACCGTATTCAGAATTTGCGTAAGAGTAACGGTTATGATGTGACAGACAAGATTACGGTGACAATCCTTTCCAATGAAATGATGGATGCGGCACTCGATGCCTATAAAGAGTATATAGCAGGTCAGGTACAGGCTGTATCTGTAGAGGTTACGGATGCCATCAGTGATGCAACCGAATTGGATTTTGAGGACTTCAAATTGGCGGTGCGGATAGAAAAAGTATGAAGATACGGTGAATTATATAGAATGTATAATGAATAATACAAGAAATGCGTTATATTTGCGGTAGGTGTAGCACCTCTTTGGAGGTTTAAGCCGATGTTCTTGTTTGTTAATTGATTAATTTTTGAAAGCCATGGCTGAAAAGACAAGGTATTCGGATGCTGAACTCGAGGAGTTCCGCTCCATTATATTAGCAAAGCTGGAAAAAGCAAAAAAGGATTTCGAGATGTTGAGGTCTGGAGTCACGAATGATGATGGCAATGACGTGTCTGACACTTCTCCGACATTCAAGGTGTTGGAAGAAGGTGCTTCGACTTTGTCCAAAGAAGAAGCAGGCCGTTTGGCGCAGCGTCAGATGAAATTTATCCAGAATTTGCAAGCCGCGTTGGTTCGGATTGAGAATAAAACGTATGGAATTTGCCGGGAAACGGGCAAGTTGATTCCGAAAGAGCGGTTGCGTGCAGTACCTCATGCGACTTTGAGTATCGAAGCAAAACAAGGAGGTGCAAAGTAAATGAAATATTCAAAAGGCTGGGGAGTGGTATTAATTGTAATACTGCTCCTTATTCTTGACCAAGCGTTGAAGATATGGATTAAGACGCACATGCAGTTGCATGAGAGCATCGAGATTACTTCATGGTTTTATCTGTATTTCACAGAAAATGCGGGAATGGCTTTCGGGATTGAGGTAATCGGGAAGTTGTTTTTGTCTGTGTTTCGGATTGTGGCTGTTTGTTTTATCGGTTATTTCCTGTATAAATTGGTAAAGCAGAACTATAAGTTTGGTTTCATTGCATGCGTGTCTTTGATTTTTGCAGGCGCGATAGGGAATATTATTGATTCGGTCTTTTATGGCGTATTGTTTGATGATAGTTATGGGCATGTCGCAACGTTTCTTCCAGCGGGAGGCGGTTATGCCGGTTTGTTGCATGGAAAAGTAGTGGATATGTTTTATTTCCCGCTGATACAAACGATCTTGCCAGAGTGGGTACCGTTTTGGGGAGGGGAAGAGTTTGTTTTTTTCCGTCCGATTTTCAATTTGGCTGATTCTGCTATTTGCGTCGGTGTATTTTTATTGTTGCTTTTTTATCGGCATACATTGTCGACCTGTCTTTCAAAAGAAAAATCATAAGCTGATTGGATGCGGAACAGACAGCAGAAATATAGCATTTTCGTGTTGACGTTTTTACTGTTTGCTGCTTGTAGCAAGACTCCGAAAGGAATCCTTTCTGAAAAAGAAATGCAGGCAGTCGAGTTGGATATACAGTTGGCAAGGGCGATGATCAGTGTGGAAAACAAACAGTTTGCCGACAGCTTGCAGCGAGCCGAATTGTTTCAGTCTGTTTTTCGTAAACATGGTATTACACAGGCTGTGTATGACAGTTCATTAATTTGGTATGGGCGGAATTTGGATATCTATATGGGTATTTATGACCGCATATTGAAAGATTTGAACAAACGGCAGAATGCGCTTGGCGACGTACAGGCATCGGTTGCACCTGTTTCTACGCAGGATTCTGTGGATATTTGGCCACGTCGTTCATTTATACGGTTGGAGCCACAGGCAACATTCAGCGGGGTAACGTTTGATATTCGTCCGGAAACAAATTATTCGTCGGGCAGTTCGTTCGTGTTGGGAATGTCTGTATGGGGAATAGACCACTCGATGGGAAATCAACCTGAAATCCGTATTTGCGCAGATCAAGGTGACACGACGGTGATTGTCAACGATAAGATTAGAGAAGACGGTTATCATGAAACCGTGTTGAAAACGGTTCCGACCAAACGGATTAAGCGTGTGTATGGCTACATTTTCTTGAATAATGCCGACGCTTATTATCACAAAATCTATTTGGATGATCTGACGTTGATGAAATACAATTACGGACGGGAACTTCCGACTCTAAAGGCGGCAGGAGCACAGCCGAAAGCGGTTACGGAGTAGGGAAGAAATGGTTCGGCAGTCAACTCAAACGGATGCCGAGCCGTTTTTATGGGACGGCATTTTTTGCCTACGACGAAACTCTGCGCAAATGACAGCTGTCGCAATTGCTACATTTAGGGATTCTGTCGTTTCTCTTTCCTTTGGAAAATTGGGGATGTATAGCTTTTGGTTGATGAACCGAGCTGTTTCGGGGCGTATCCCGTTCCCTTCATTTCCCATGACAATTAATCCGTTTGAGGCTAATGGCTGGTCGTAAAGGTCTGTCCCATCAAGAAATGTCCCAAAAATGGGAATGGCTTTTTCTTCTTGTTTTTGCAGATAGGTTTCGAGCTGGGTGTAATGGACTTTTACGTGGGCCAACGACCCCATAGTGGCTTGTATCGCTTTCGGACTGAATACGTCGGCAGTGTCAAGGCTACAGACCAAATGTTCGATGCCAAACCAATCCGCAAGCCGTACAATGGTGCCGAGATTTCCCGGATCTTGGATGCCGTCTAATACTAATACAAGCGAAGAGGAAGGATTGGCTTCTTGCAATGGCCAGTTGGGTGTTTTGAATACAGCCAAGACATCTTGGGGAGTTTTGAGAAAACTGGCTTTATGGAGGTCGGTGTCGTCGGCTTCCAATAATTCGTGTGCCGGAATATTGCCTTGTGTCGCCATCCAGCAGGGTTTGGCTATAAGGAGTTCGCATTCAAAAGCTGGCAACATGTCGGCAACTAGTTTATTCCCTTCAGCAACAAATCGTTTTAGTTCGTTGCGGTATTTCTTTATTTCTAAGGAACGGATTTGTTTGAGTTTGGCTTTACTGAGCATCTTTACGCTTTT
Source organism: uncultured Parabacteroides sp. (assembly GCA_964465405.1). Lineage (GTDB taxonomy): Bacteria > Bacteroidota > Bacteroidia > Bacteroidales > Tannerellaceae > Parabacteroides. The sequence goes on from CAYXIX010000042.1 coordinate 12,879, forward strand.
TATGTGACAAATGTACGTGAATTTCTTTAATTTCAGTTACATTTGCATGTGGAAAAAGTATGTGCGATGAAGGGGAACCGGCTACTTTGTTTGATAAGTTTCGTTTTGGGGATGGTTTCTTGTAGTTCGACCAAATTTATTGGTGAAGGCGAGTACTTGTTGGACAATGTCAAAATTGTATCGGATACGAAAGCGTATAAGCCTAATGACTTGAAACCTTATTTGCGTCAGCAGCCGAATTTTAAGGTTTTCGGACTGATGAAATGGCAGTTGTATCTGTATGGGTGGTCTGGGCGAGATGAGAATAAGTGGATAAACAAGCGTTTGCGTAGCATGGGTGAACCGCCGGTCGTATTGGATACGGCTTTGGTCGAGCAGTCGGTCAATGAATTGCAGCGTTTTTTTGTAAATAAAGGCTATTTAAATGCACAAGTAAACGCTTCGGTAGATACCTCTAAATATAAGAAAGCTGTTGTAACTTATCAGATAACCTCTCATGAACCCTATCGTATTTTTGATTATTCCATGCACTTGGCCGATCCGAAGATTGATAGTATTGCTCATCTGAAACCTCGTCGGCAATCGGTGTTGGCTTCGGCTTTCCGTTTTTATTCAGAAGATTATACTTCATTGATTCGAGATGGTGATTTGTTTGATCGGGATGTATTAGATCACGAACGGCAACGGATAACGAGTTTGCTTCGGAGGCGTGGTTATTATGCGTTTAACCGGGATTATCTTTCTTATGTGGCAGACAGCTCTTATAATCGAAATGTGGTGGATTTGGATATGCTGCTGAAACCATTCCGGTGGCAACGTCCGGACGGGAGTGTGGTCGACACGGTGCATCGTCCGTATTATATTAAAGAGGTGTCTATTGTGACCGACTATAACCCGTTGACGTTTGAAGAGAATCAGGTGACAGCGTATGATACGGTGCAGGTAGGAGATGTCAAAATCTTGTATGGGAAGAATGGGCGGAGCATCCGTCCGAGTATATTGGGGGGGAGTAATTACATTCGTCCCGGCCGTTTGTACAATGAGCGGACGGTAGAGCAGACCTATGCATCGTTTGCGGCATTGCGTGCTTTGCGTAATGTCAACATCCGTTTTACAGAATTGGAAGAAAATGATTCGTTGAAGCTGAATTGTACGATTTTGACTTCGCCTGCCAAATTGCAAGGCTTTGGTGTTGATGTGGAGGGCACTAACTCTGCCGGAGACTTGGGGTTTGCTTCGAGTTTGAATTATCAGCATCGCAATTTGTTTAAAGGGTCAGAAGTTTTTTCTGCCAAAGTGAGAGGGGCATATGAGGCGTTGTCGGGTGATCTGTCGGAAGGAAATAGTTATTGGGAGTTTGGGGTGGAGGCTTCGATTTTGTTCCCGCGTTTTTTATTCCCGTTCTTAAAAGAAAACTTTCGGCGGAAAGTGAGGGCGACCACAGAGTTGAAGATGAGTTATAGCATTCAGACACGCCCGGAATTCAAGCGCTCTATCGTTTCGGCGGGATGGAATTATCTTTGGCAAGAACGTAGTAACATGCAGGCCCGGCATGTCTTCAAGTTGTTGGACATTGATTATGTGCATTTGCCTAAAATCAGCCAATCTTTCCGGGATTCATTACCGGAATCGACGTTGCTCTATAACTTTACAGACCAGTTTATTTTAGGGACAGGTTATATCTATTCTTTTAATAATTACAACGCACAAGACCGTATGCGCGATAATCATTCAATGCGTTTCTCTTTCGAAATGGCCGGGAACTTGTTGTATGGTTTTTCCAAACTGACCGGAGCAGACCGGGATGAGGAGGGACGGTATAAGCTTTTTGGTATCAATTATGCCCAGTTTGTTAAGGGAGATGTGGATTTCAGCAAAAGTTTGGTGCTCGATAGTCGAAACCGCTTGGCATTCCATATAGGTGTCGGAGTTGGTTATCCGTATGGAAATTCTCGGATGTTGCCTTTCGAGCGAAGTTATTTTGCCGGTGGAGCGAATAGTGTACGCGGCTGGTCGGTACGTTCGTTGGGGCCGGGCAGTATGCCAGCTGATTCGGTTCGTTCTTTTGCACAGCAGGTAGGTGATATCCGGTTGGACTTGAATGTCGAGTATCGTACAAAATTATTCTGGAAATTTGAGATGGCTGCTTTTGTCGATGCCGGTAACATTTGGACTTTCCACAAAGACGAAACACGTCCGAACGGGAATTTTGATTTTTCTCGTTTTTATAAAGAGATTGCGATTTCTTACGGCTTGGGGCTTCGGTTGGATTTCGACTTTTTCCTGATTCGTTTTGACACAGGCATGAAAGCATATAATCCGCAGGAAACGGGGCAAAAAAGATGGGCACTCTTACATCCGAACTTTCATGACAATTTTGCCTGGCACTTTGCGGTGGGGTATCCGTTCTGACCTTTCTGCGGTTTAACTCTGTCAATAAAATTCGCCTGAAAATGCGAAAAGAGACAATTACTTCTTACCGTAATCATCTCTTTTTCTGTAGCGAGACCGAGTATTGAACTCGGGATCTCATGATTATGAATCATGCGCTCTAACCAGCTGAGCTATCTCTATTACAGTTACTTAAGTATAAAATACTTTTTCGGTTTAACTAATGGTTTAACTGACAAAGAAATTCCAAGATTGATTAATACTATTGTTAATTATCTCACTTTCAAATATAAGTAAAACAATCCAACTAGCAAGATTATTCTTTTTCTCACTCGTTTGAATTATCTCTATATCGTCTACTGTGGGGGTGTCTTGAATAAAAACAGTTTTGTCGTTATTTAATGGCAAACAAAGGAAAAAACGCCTTCTCCTTGCAACACAACTTATCTTCCTTTTCTTGCTTTTGTTTTTTGGTTTTATGTTACTGTTGTGTTACACGGAAAGTAATATGTTGTTAAATACACTGAATAACAATGGTTTACAGCTTCATTTTTAAGATGAGTGTAGGTGTGCCGGCTTGAATGGAAGCTTATCCGCTTGGTTATCCCTGCAGCTTTGAGCCACTTCTTCAGCGGCGCCTGCGTCATGCTGTCCGTGAAGCTGGGGAACACGCGACCCGTGCCTCTCGGCCCGGCAAGTTCCAGAGCCTCGTCGCTTATAGGGTTGTTCACGAGGTCTTTCGTTTTCTGCATCCTCACCG
>CAYXIX010000043.1:0-15540 GCA_964465405.1 uncultured Parabacteroides sp.
CATTTTATTGTTTGCCGCATTTATTAAATCCTCAACACTATCGTCAAATTGCCAATTGGTATAGTCCGACCAATATGGGTCGACATTCTCTAAATTTTGAAGGGCTTCACTTGCAGTGCCACTCACTGCCGTTTTAGCAATACGAATCGTGTAATCGAGGCTTCCTCCATATGTCGCATTACTAAGGTCTCTATTACGGCATACGCCAATGGCTACGATTGTATCTTCAGCGGAGTTATAATATAATGAATAACCATCATCGTTCATTTTTTCAATCATCCAAGAACGATCAGCATTTGCAACTGTAGCCTTTTCTGTAGTATTATACAGATTTTGATAGATTTGTAAGCTGCTGTTGTTGTTGGTATCTGCGACTGCTGTCGGTGCATTGAATGAAAGTTTTACAGTTGAATCCGCTTTATTTACAAAAGTGTAATCCCTTTCTAACGAGGCAATCGTGGAACCAACAGTTACAACCCATGAAAGAGAATCAATGTTTGCTACTGTCGAGAGATCTGGATTAGATACAGGTATGATTCCACCCGACTCTGTTACCTTTAAATAAGTCTCTTCAAGATGGTTCCACGTACTTATACTACCAGCTCCTGAATTTTTCAAAAATAACACATCGCCACTTTCAAACGAATCAGGATCAGCTGAGCTTTGGGCAAATGCCCCCACACTAACGGCCAGCAGGACGCCGGCTAAAAGAGTAGAAAATCTCTTGTTCATAATCATTTGAATTAATATTAATAATACAGTATATTTAAAAAGTTCAATGTCTATTGTTTATACCTATCGTCGTTCACGTAGGTATAAACTTTCCTCTATTTTGTCACAAAAATACACATACTTTTTGAACCGGCAACTCTTTCCCCAAATATTTTTTTCTTTCTATGTGCTTTCTTATCAATCAGATAAGCATACGAGGACAAATAAGCCGCTTTTGTTGACAAATTTCCCCTGCGGGAAAGAATAATTTACCCGGCAGGAAACAAAAGTTTCCCGGCAGGGAGATGGGTGAAACAAAAAAAGTTGCCGAATTTCCTCGTCCGACTTCATGCAAGAATCGCCTATTTTCCGTAAGTTTGCGAACGTGCAATGAATCCGAAGCAAGGTTCTTTCTTTTTCTTTCTTCTTCCGGCTGTCTATTTCTCCCGGATAAAGATATTGATTGGCGTACCTGTGAAATGCCAGTTTTCCCGAATCTTATTCTCCAGAAAACGCTTGTAAGGCTCTTTCACCCATTGCGGCAGATTGCAGAAAAAGGCAAAAGAGGGGACATGCTCAATGGGCAGTTGCGTGATATACTTGATTTTGATGTATTTCCCTTTCCATGCCGGAGGCGGGTAGTTCTCGATAATCGGGAGCAAGGTCTCGTTCAATTTGGCGGTCGAGATACGACGGTGACGGTTTTCATACACCTGTTTGGCAGTCTCCAGCACTTTGAAGATGCGCTGCTTCGTCAATGCTGAGATGAAAAGAATCGGGAAATCCGTGAAAGGAGCCAGCCGGGAGCGGATGGCATTCGAGAACGTGTTGATTACTTTCTGATTCTTTTCTTCCACCAAATCCCACTTGTTCACACAAACGACCAATCCTTTTCTGTTCTTCTGCACCAGCGAGAATATGTTCAAGTCTTGGCTTTCGATGCCGCGCGTCGCATCTAACATGAGGACGCACACGTCGGAATTCTCGATGGCCCGAATCGAGCGGATTACGGAATAATATTCCAAATCCTCGTTTACCTTCCCCTTCTTGCGGATTCCGGCCGTGTCCACCAGATAGAAGTTCAAGCCGAACTTGTCATATTTCGTGTAAATGGAGTCGCGCGTCGTCCCCGCAATATCGGTCACAATGTGGCGGTCTTCCCCGATAAAGGCATTAATCAGCGAGGATTTTCCCGCATTGGGCCGGCCAATCACGGCAATACGCGGCAACTGCTCCGCAGGTAATTCCTCTTTACCCTCCGGCAAAATTGAAATAATCTCATCCAAAAGGTCGCCGGTTCCGGAGCCGTTGATGGCAGACAGGCAAAACGGGTCGCCCAGCCCTAACGCGTAGAACTCAGCCGAGACCGGATGCAGCTCGTAATTGTCTGCCTTATTGGCAATCACAATCACCGGCTTTTGGCTGCGGCGTAGGATGGCAGCCACCTCGCTGTCCAAATTGGTCATCCCGCTCTGGACATCGACCACGAACAAAATGAGGTCGGCCTCTTCCAAAGCGATTTTCACCTGTTTGTTGATTTCTTCTTCAAAGACATCATCCGAATTAACGACCCATCCACCCGTATCGACCAATGAAAATTCTTTACCGCTCCATTCCACTTTGCCATATTGGCGGTCGCGGGTCGTCCCGGCTTCCTCATTCACAATTGCCTGACGTGTCTGAGTCAAACGATTAAAGAGTGTGGATTTCCCCACATTGGGTCTGCCAACGATTGCCACAATATTTCCCATACGTCTTTTTTTCTACTGGTGTATAAGTTAATTAATCCAATTGATAACCGAAATTCTTCAGCATCGTATCCCGGTTCCGCCAATCTTTTTCTACCTTGACAAACATCTCCAGAAAAACTTTCTTTTCAAAGAAATGCTCGATGTCCTTACGTGCCATTGCCCCGACTTTCTTCAATGCCCGGCCGCGATGCCCGATGATAATTCCTTTTTGAGAATCACGCTCGACGATAATCAGCGCCTTGATGCGGATAAGGTTGGCCTCTTCTTTAAACTGTTCCACAACGACCTCCACCGCATAAGGAATCTCTTTCTGGTAGTATAAGAGTATCTTTTCGCGAATAATCTCCGTCACGAAAAAACGTGCCGGCTTATCCGTAAGCGCATCTTTCTCAAAATAGGGAGGAGATTCAGGCATCAACTCCTCCACGCGACGTTTCACGTAATCGATATTGAAATTGGAAAGAGCCGATACCGGAATGATTTCCGCTTTCGGGAGCAGTTCCTGCCATTCGGCCACCAGTGCCTCCAGCTTTTGTTGAGTGGTTAAATCGATTTTATTAATCAGCAACAAAACCGGACAGTCCATTTTTTTGACTTTTTGGAGGAACTCTTCGTTCTTGTCAATCGTCTCAATCACATCCGTTACATAAAGTAACACATCCGCGTCGCCCAATGCCGACTGGGAAAAATTAAGCATCGATTCTTGCAGTTTATAATTCGGCTGCAAAACGCCCGGTGTATCAGAATACACAATCTGCATATCATCGGTATTCACAATTCCCATGATGCGGTGGCGGGTTGTCTGCGCTTTTGCCGTGATAATCGAGATACGCTCCCCGACCAAACGGTTCATCAGCGTAGACTTGCCGACGTTCGGATTTCCGACAAGATTGACAAACCCGGATTTATGTATCTTTTTTGCCATCATATCCCCATTTCAGGTAAACAGCTCCCCATGTAAAGCCTGCACCAAAAGCGGCTAAAATAAGATTATCCCCTTTCTTCAACCGATTTTCCCATTCCCAAAGGCATAAAGGAATCGTTCCGGCGCTTGTATTACCATATTTTTGGATATTCACCATAACCTTTTCCATCGGAACCTCCAAGCGTTTTGCCGTCGCATCGATGATACGCAAGTTTGCCTGATGAGGGACGATCCATGTGATATCGTCACGCGTCAGGTGATTCCGTTTTGCAATTTCTGCGGCAGCGTCTGCCATATACGAAACTGCATATTTAAAAACATATCGGCCGTCTTGATAGACAAAATGTTCTCGTTTATCAACCGTTTCGTGGGAAGGCGGATAGGCTGATCCGCCCGCTTTCATCAGTAAATGCGCATATCCCGATCCGTCTGTATGCAGGACTGTATCTATCACTCCCACATTTTCTGTGGTCGGTTCGAGCAAGACAGCCCCGCAACCATCCCCGAAAAGCGGGCAAGTCGAACGGTCTGTATAATCTGTAATGGCAGTCATTTTATCGCCTGCCACAACAATCACTTTCTTGTAACGGCCAGAGCGAATATAATTGGAACCGATTTCCAATCCATATAAGAATCCCGTACATGCTCCTTGCAAATCAAACGTCATTGCATTCTTGCACCCCGTATGATGTGCAATGATGGAAGAGGTTGTAGGGAAATGGTGGTCGGCCGTAGTAGTCGCTGTTAAGATAACTTCTATCTCTTCCGGATTTACTTTCGTTTTCTCAAGCAGCTGCTCGACCGCACGTATACCCATGAAAGAGATCCCGCGTCCCTCTCCTTTTAGAATTCTGCGTTCTTTGATACCGACACGCGTCATAATCCATTCGTCTGTCGTATCGACCATTTTTGAGATGTCCTCGTTTGTCAATACATCTTCAGGGACATATCCCCCAACGCCTGTTATAAGCGCATTTATCTTCTCCATAAATTCCAATGACTAAAAGAATTTTCTTACCCCATTTAAAAAAAGCCCTAAAAAATATTTTAGGGCCATTTCCTTGTTTACCAAAATGAATACTACTTTGATAAACTACACAGCAGCTTCTTTCTCAATAGCTAATTTACCTCTGTAATAGCCACATTCACCGCATACAGTGTGATAAATATGCCATGCACCACAATTCGGGCAAATCGCCATCGTGGGAGTTACAGCCTTGTCATGAGTTCTTCTCTTGGCTGTTCTTGTCTTACCTTGTCTTCTTTTAGGATGTGCCATGTTTGTTATTTATTTAATTGTTATCATTCTTCAACAATTGCTTCAAACCGTCCCAACGGGGGTCGGTTACGGCAGGAGTTTCATTTTCCCCGCCATCCGTTCCCTTCTCTTCGTCATTCCAATTGCGAGCCGTGTGCATTTTCAGTTTTGCTTCCATCTCCTTGTTGCACTCACCCGGAGCATGCACATGTTTCAACGGAATGGCCAATGCTATGAATTCATAAAGATACCATGCCAGGTTGATGATGCCTTCCTCTTCAGGAATAATCACGACATCGTCGCCTTCCTCCGCTTGTTCTTTTCCCTGCTTCACAACCAAATGATTCGTCGTATCAATCAGCTGCTCCATCTCGTCCAAGCATCTGTCGCAAGGGACTTTTACAACGCCTTTTATTTGGAAATCCATCTCAGACATCATAAAAGAACGTTTTACACGGAGAGAGACATTGACTTTCCCCTCCCGGACTTGATCTCCATCAATGTCCATAAAAAACTTATTCTCCAGCACGTAGCTAAATTCGTGTACTCCCGGAGTGAGATTTTTCAAATCAATCTTGTATAATTCAAATAGTCCCAAAGCTCTTTAGCGTAAAAAACTTTGCAAAGGTACGTAAAAACTTGACACAATTGCAATATCCGCTCATTTATTTTTTACAGCATGTGATACCCTTTCAACTCCTCCCTTAGCTTCCGCGCTTTTCCGCCGGTCACTTGGTCCATCAAAGCCCAAAAGCGGTCGCTGTGATTCATTTCTATCGTGTGGCAAAGTTCATGAAGGAGCACATAGTCTATCAGATGACAAGGCAATAACATTAAAGAAAGAGAGAGATTGATACTTTTCCGGCCGGTACAACTCCCCCAGCGGCTTTTGCTGTTGAAGATTTTTACACCCGTATAGGTAAAGCCATGTTGCGAGGCCAAATCGTGCAGCCGTTGGGGCAATATCCGGCAGGCTTCGTGGCGGAGCGCTTGTTCTATCAGTCCTTTTAGAATATCTTGAACCTGTTCGTCTGCAAAATCAACCTCTTTCGGACAGGCAATATGCAAGATACCGCTGTCCAATCGCATATAGAAATTTTCGCGTTCAGTGCGGAAAATGTGAAGACGAAAAGTCGTTGTCTGTAATTCCGTTTCATCGGTTAGCAGCGGGCGTGCCGGATGTTTGGCAAGGGCTTTAAGCAATCTCTCCCGGTTCTCTTGGATGAATGCGAGCATGCGAGTCGTGTTCCCTCCGACAGGCATGGTTGCCGTGATTTTTCCTTTGGAGATTTTCAGTGTGTAATGAACGGCACGGGAACTGGAACGAAATCGTATCTCGCCTAACTCTTTATCATGCACTATCTTTTCCATATCAGTTACAAAAGTAATGGTTTCCGGGAAAAATATATTACCCGAAATGTATATCTTTGTACCCGGAAACAATAAATAAAAAAGAAACAATCATGAGTAAGAAAGCTCTTTTAATGATTTTAGATGGTTGGGGAATCGGAGATCACAAAAAAGATGATGTGATTTTCAATACGCCAACTCCTTATTGGGATAGTTTGTTGGCTCATTATCCCCATTCTCAGCTGCAGGCAAGTGGCGAGAACGTCGGATTGCCGGACGGACAGATGGGAAACTCTGAAGTCGGACATTTAAATATTGGCGCCGGACGCATTGTCTATCAGGATTTGGTGAAAATTAACCGGGCATGTGCCGATAACAGCATCATGCAAAACCCGGAAATCGTGTCGGCTTTTTCATACGCCAAAGAGAAGGCCGTCAATTTGCATTTTATGGGCTTGACGTCCAATGGCGGGGTTCACAGTTCACTGGATCATTTGTTTAAACTCTGCGACATTGCAAAAGAATACGGCATAACAAATACCTACATCCACTGTTTCATGGATGGACGTGACACAGACCCGCAGAGCGGCAAGGGATTCATCGAACAACTGACAGCCCACTGCTCTGAGTCTGCCGGCAAAATCGCTTCCATTGTAGGACGGTTTTATGCTATGGATCGCGACAAACGTTGGGAACGCGTGAAAGAAGCCTATGATTTGCTGATTGAGGGTAAAGGGAAGCAGGCTACCGATATGGTTCAAGCCATGCAGGAGTCGTATGACGAAGGCGTGACGGACGAATTTATCAAGCCAATCAATAACGCGACTGTCGACGGAACAATCAAGGCAGGCGATGTGGTAATCTTCTTCAACTACCGGAATGACCGTGCCAAAGAATTGACCATCGTCCTGACGCAGCAGGATATGCCGGAACAAGGTATGCACACCATCCCCGACTTGCAATATTACTGCATGACGCCTTATGACGCCTCTTTCGAGGGGGTTCATATCCTGTTCGATAAAGAAAATGTGGGGAACACGCTTGGCGAATATCTTTCTAACAATGGAAAGACACAGTTGCATATTGCAGAAACGGAGAAATATGCGCATGTTACTTTCTTTTTCAATGGAGGCCGCGAAGCACCCTACACAAACGAAGACCGTATCTTGGTTCCGAGCCCGAAAGTGCCGACTTATGATTTGAAACCGGAAATGAGCGCTTACGAAGTAAAGGACAAGCTGGTGGAAGCCATCAACACACAGAAATATGATTTCATTGTTGTAAACTATGCGAATGGCGACATGGTCGGACACACAGGTGTTTATAGCGCCATAGAGAAAGCAGTAGTAGCAATCGACAATTGTGTACGCGACACGGTGGAAGCAGCCAAAGCAAATAATTATGAGGTAATCATCATTGCCGATCATGGGAATGCAGACCATGCGTTAAATGCAGACGGAACACCCAATACTGCCCACTCTTTGAATCCGGTTCCTTTTGTTTATGTAACGGAGAATAAGGATGCGAAAGTGGATAATGGCGTATTGGCCGATGTGGCTCCCTCTATTTTGCATATCATGGGGATGCCGCAACCGGAAGAAATGACCGGAAAAGACTTAATCCACTAAATAGCAAATAATAAAACACGCAGATAACGCAGAAAAAACGGATGGACGCAGATTTTTAATCATTCAATAAAATATCTGCGTCCATCTCTGTTGCATCTGTGTCATCTGCGTTTCTTGTTACGGTTTTATTCTCCATTTGAAAAATGATACAGATTGACAATACATTGGTCAGCCTCGATATCGTTGAGTGTAAGTTTTTGTGTGACCTTTCGAAATGCAAGGGATTTTGTTGCGTAGAAGGTGATTCAGGGGCACCTTTGCAGGAAGAAGAGGTGGCAGAACTGGAAAAAGCGCTTCCGGTTATCTGGGATGACCTTTCGCCCAAAGCCCAAAAAGTGATTCGGCAACAAGGCGTGGCCTATCGGGACGAGGATGGCGATTTGGTGACTCCCATCGTCAACGGAAAAGATTGTGTATTTACTTGTTATGACACGGATGGAACCTGCAAGTGTGCCGTCGAGAAAGCCTTCCGTGCAGGCAAACTTACGTTTTACAAACCGGTTTCCTGCCATTTATATCCAATTCGGATAACGGATTATGGGACATTTTGTGCGCTTAATTATCATCGTTGGAATGTATGCAAGGCAGCAGAACTGTTGGGCGAGCAAGCAAATCTTCCGGTATTCCGTTTCCTGAAAGAACCGTTGGTCCGCCGTTTTGGACAAACGTGGTATGAAACGCTTGAGACCATCGCGACAGAGTGGGAGAAACAGCAGAAAAAAGAATGAGATTCGTGTTTTACTCTGCTTTCCGGATTAAAGTGGCCGATTTCCACTCTTCGTTGAGGTATGTTTCGATATGTCGTTTCTTTTTTTCTTCCAGAATTTCATTGATTGCAATCAGGATGCCGGTTTCTTCCACTTCGCCAAATTCATGGTTGATAGCGGTGCCGAATACACGCATTTTGGGAGAAAGGCTCATGTAGGCGTTGACCAGTGGCGGAACGTTAATGCCGAATTTGCGTACTTCCTGATTCAGCACCTTGTAGTTATCCCGAAAATTGTCATACTTAAACAACGACTGCATCTTTTCAACGTCCGTCCCTGTCTCCAATGAATAGACAGGAGTAATCAGCCGGTCGGGGTCAGGGAAGTGCATATTCAGAAAATAGAGAATCATGTTACGGGCTTCAGGGTTGTATGTATTATACATGGTTACTTTTCCGAAGAAATATTGCAGGCTGGGATCAATGACGGAAAGCGCGCCGAGCCCGTCCCACAAATTGTCTAATACGAATAATCCTTTGGCATTTCGGCAGCGCGTCGATTGATACTCCAAAGTGACGAACGAGCGTCCTAATTCCACCGTATAAGGCAGATAGTCGCGGATAAATTCTTGGGAAAAATCAAACAGATGAGAGGTCGCCAAAATCGGTTTCCCTTCAGAATCAAAGCGGACATCTGAACCGCAGAGAAAGCGATATCCGCCCAATATCTGTTCCTCTTTCGGGCTCCAGACAATCAGTTGCCTGTAAGCATCTTCCATGATGTCGAAAGCGTCAATGTCTATGGCATTACCCGTACCGCCTCCATAATAGCGGAAAGCGATTTCCCGTAATCGCCCGATTTCTTGCATGACGTGTGGAGAATCTTCGGCTGTGATGATATAGATTTCATTGTCAGATTTATTCGTCTTCCGAAGTTTCTTTTCGGGAGTCAGTTCTGCTTTTAGGAGTGAACGGTTTATTGGTTCAATGATGTCTTGCATATCTCTAATCAAACTATTGATTTTTCAAATTATACACCTTTTCCTTTATCAACTGTGCCCATTCGGTAGGTTTGCGCCCGTCGGTGAACGTTTGCCAAGAGATGGGGCGCCCGAAATAGATATGGAATGTCTTGTGTTTGCTTTTGAACATTTCATCCGGCAGGTAAATCATCTCATAATTCATCCGGATGCCGAACGCTTTCCGCAGCTGGGCAACCCGATAAAAGAAATCGGAATTTTGCCCCTCAAAAAAAACCGGGATGACATCCCGTTGATATTCGATGGCTTTTTGGATAAACGATTTCTTCCATTCGACATCTTCTATTTTCCCATGCTGTTTGCGCGAACAGAGACCTGCCGGAAATGTGATAATCTGATTGTCTGAAGCGTAGGCTTCGTCAATCAGCCGGGCATTGTGTTTGCCCTGTGCGCCGTGTTTATTGATGGGGACAAAGATGGAACGCAGATTCGTGAGGTAGAGCAGCAGGTCGTTCACTAAATAACGGATGTTGCCGTTGAAGCGTCTCCCGATGACGGCCGAAAGACAGATGCCGTCCAATCCACCCAGCGGATGGTTGGCAACAAAGATATACCGTCCTTCAGCAGGGATGTCTGATTCGTTTTCCAATATCAAATGCAAATCAAAATAACCAATCAATTCCTGCATGAATGCAACCCCGTCCTTATCATGATAACGGCGGAGAATGTCGTTCAATTCATCCTGATGAATGGTACGCGTCAGATAGTTTATCACAAATCTCGGAATCTTTCGGGCCACCGAAGGGGCTTTTTGCCGCAAGACTTGCCGGATGTCTATCTGTGTGATGCCTTCTGCTGTCATTCTCATAACTTTTACAAGCGACAAAGATAAAATGAATAATGACAAGTAGGTGCGCTCTGCAGCGTTTTTCTGCAGGTCGGGAGAAACAAAAATTCCCTGCCGAGCGAAATTTTTTCCCTGCCGGGAAAATTTCACTTTCCTCACGAGTAAATAACGACAGGCAGGAGAATTGTTTTTTTTAACAGAGCAGGACTTCTGTTTTTACTTTTTTTGTGTAAATATTAAACTAAAACGTGCGTTATTTGTCGTGTTAAAAAAGAAGTTCGATTCATATGAAGAAGTCTACTATCTGGTTACTTGCGATGGTGATGGCTTTCGCCTTTGCCGGATTGCTCTTTTTGCAGTTGCAATACGTGAGTATTATCCTGAAAAAGAGTAGCGAACAGTTTAACGAAACCGTGAAGCGCTCGCTGCACCAAGTGGCTAAAAATTTGGAACAGGACGAAACGCGCCGTTATCTGGAAGAGGAAGTAAACCAGAATGATGCCCGCCAATACCTCAGCCAGAGTAACCAAAGTCAGTTGAATAACGATGTGCTTTCGGGAGAAAAGTACCGGATGTTTTTTACAAGCCCGGATGGGACGGTCAAGCATATCGAGTTCCACAGCGACATCCGCATGCGCAAGATGGAACCGCTTTCTTCGTTCAGCCGCAACCAGTCGGCCAACAACATCGTCCGCAACTCTAAAGATTTGCAGCAGACATTGAAAAACCGCTTCATTTATCAAAGCGGCCTGCTCAACGAAGTCATATTGAATATTTTGTACACGGCCAATTTGAAACCCATCAGCGAACGGGTTGACTTCAAGAAACTGAACAGTTATTTGAAAGCGGAATTCATTAACAGCGGGTTGAACCTGCCGTTTGTTTTTGCGGTAATCGACAAAGACGGGAAAACGGTCCATTCTAACGGCAAGATGCCGCAAGTGTCGGATGTGATTACGCAGGTGTTGTTCCCGAACGACCCCCCCTCTAAACTGAACTACCTGAAAGTCTATTTCCCGACGAAGGGCGATTATATCTCCAGTTCGGTGACGTTTGTGGTGCCATCTATCATTTTCTCGATGATTCTGTTGGTGACATTTATTTTTACGATTTATATTGTCTTCCGGCAGAAAAAACTTTCGGAAATGAAAAACGACTTTATCAACAATATGACGCATGAGTTGAAGACGCCGGTTTCAACCATCTCTTTGGCGGCACAGATGCTGAAAGATTCCGATATCACGAAAAGCCAGGATGTATTCAAACATATTTCGGGCGTAATCAACGACGAGACCAAACGGTTGAGCTTTTTGGTCGAGAAGGTTTTGCAGATGTCGTTGTTCGAGCGTCAGAAGGCGGCACTGAAGTTGAAAGAGATTGATGCGAACGACCTGTTGGCCAATGTGGCGAACACATTCGCGTTGAAGGTGGAAAAATATGGCGGTTCGATTGACATTGATTTGCAGGCGGAAGATTCAGGTATTTATGTAGACGAGATGCACATCACCAACGTGCTGTTCAACTTGCTGGACAACGCCGTGAAATATCGCCGGTCTGATGTCCCGTTGAAGTTGATGTGCCGGACATGGAATGAAAGTGGCAAACTGTTGGTATCAATCGAAGACAACGGTATCGGAATAAAGAAGGAATATCTGAAAAAAGTGTTCGACCGCTTTTTCCGGGTACCGACTGGTAATGTGCACGACGTGAAAGGGTTCGGGCTCGGACTGGCTTACGTCCGTAAAATCGTGGAAGACCATAAAGGTTCGATACGGGCTGAAAATGGGACTGGAAATGTAGGAACAAAATTTATTATTACTTTACCTCTTATAAAAAAATAGTTATGGAAGAAAAATTGAAGATCTTTTTTTGCGAAGACGACGAAAACCTGGGTATGTTGTTGAGAGAATACTTACAGGCAAAAGGGTATGTAACGGATCTTTTCACTGATGGAGAAGCCGGCTACAAAGGGTTTACCAAAGGCAAATATGATCTCTGCGTGTTGGATGTGATGATGCCGAAAAAAGATGGCTTTACACTGGCGCAGGAGATTCGGTCTGTGAATCCGGATATTCCAATTATCTTCTTGACGGCTAAAACAATGAAAGAAGATATTCTGGAAGGCTTCAAGATTGGTGCGGACGACTACCTGACAAAACCATTCAGCATGGAAGAGCTGTTGTTGCGTATCGAAGCCATTCTGCGTCGCGTGAAAGGCAAGAAGATGAAAGATATACCTTATTACAAACTGGGTAACTTCTTGTTTGATACACAGAAACAGACGCTGACGATTGGCGAAAAGGTAACAAAGCTGACCACGAAGGAATGCGAATTGTTAAGCCTTCTTTGTGCACATGCCAACGAAATCTTGGAACGGAATTATGCTCTGAAAACCATTTGGGTAGACGACAATTATTTCAATGCCCGCAGCATGGACGTGTATATCACGAAACTGCGCAAACTGTTGAGAGACGACCCCGGAATCGAAATCATCAACATTCATGGTAAAGGATACAAACTGATTACCCCTTCGGGTGAAGATTCAAACCGCGAAGAAGGCATCCAAGTAATTTAAGATTTGTCTTTTCATGTTTCCCCGAATCCTATTTTGATATAGCATTCGGGGATTTTTTGCGCTTTTAATCGGATTGTCATATATTTTTATGATTCTGTAAAAATAAATCGCAGAAAAGTGTAAAAGTTCGAAAGTTGTTCGTATATTTAGTGCTCCAAACAAAAGGGAGCAAAAAAACAGACTCCTTTTTGCAGAAAAAAAGAACATGAAGTATAACTTTAAACTTAGGGCATCATGGGACAAAGTCGATTAATTCACAACAATGAGTTTCATTTGATCAAAAAAAATGAAATTCGGAAAGCAACGGGTAAATTAGTAGAGACATTAGGGCTGGCAGCCGGTTCAACCGGCGGTTTTGACATCTACAAAGTTGTAAATGCCTATTTTACCGATTTGGACAAGCGGTATGAAATGAATGCGCTGCTTGGCATTGAGGATGAAAATGCAAGATTCTATGCGCAAAAACTCGTTGGAGAATCGGTAGGGGAGGTAGAATAAAAAACAATTTCTTTATTGATTCATGCAAGCCCCTATGTGGCATAAAAAAGGAGATGTCCGCCATTGGATATCTCCTTTTTTATTAAGAGGAACTTATATGTTTAAGATCGTTTCCCTGAAAGTTTTTCTTTCAATGCAGCCAGCTCTTCAATATCGCCTAATGTTGTCTTTTCAACAGCGCCGGTCAAAATCGGAGCTTCGTCGTCTTTTTTGTTTGTACGTTTAGACGAAGGTTTCTTTTCGCTGGCCTCTTTCTTTGCGTTCTTCTGCTCATCTTCGAAAACGCGGCTGTGAGAAAGGATGATACGTTTGGTCTCTTTGTTGAATTCGATGACCTTGAACGGCAATTTCTCATCTACTTGAGCTTGCGAACTGTCTTCTTTGACTAAATGTTTCGGGGTTGCAAAACCTTCTACACCGTAAGGCAACGAAACAACGGCTCCTTTATCCAACATTTCGATGATCGTACCTTCGTGAATTGAACCAACAGTGAAAATCGTTTCGAATACATCCCAAGGATTTTCTTCCAGCTGTTTGTGCCCCAAGCTTAAACGACGGTTTTCTTTGTCAATCTCCAAAACCTGAACCTCTATGTCTGCACCGATTTGTGTGAATTCAGACGGATGTTTGATTTTCTTCGTCCAAGACAAGTCTGAAATGTGAATCAGACCGTCAACACCCTCTTCGATTTCAACAAATACACCGAAATTGGTAAAGTTGCGAACTTTGGCCATGTGACGCGAATCAACGGGGAAACGTTCTTCGATATGTTCCCATGGATCCGGTTTCAGCTGTTTGATACCCAGCGACATTTTACGCTCTTCGCGATCCAGTGTCAAGATAACAGCTTCTACTTCGTCGCCTACTTTCATAAAGTCTTGAGCCGAACGCAAATGCTGAGTCCAAGACATTTCGGATACGTGAATCAATCCTTCTACGCCCGGAGCGATTTCGACAAATGCACCATAATCGGCCATGACAACCACTTTCCCTTTTACTTTGTCGCCAACCTTCAAGTTCGGGTCTAAAGCGTCCCAAGGATGCGGGGTCAGTTGTTTCAAACCAAGTGCAATCCGTTTCTTTTCGTCGTCGAAGTCGAGAATCACCACATTGATTTTTTGATCTAACTGAACAATTTCTTCCGGATGCGTTACGCGGCCCCAAGAAAGATCTGTAATGTGGATCAATCCGTCTACACCACCCAAGTCGATGAACACACCGTATGAAGTGATATTCTTGACCGTACCTTCCAATACCTGGCCTTTTTCCAATTTGGAGATGATTTCTTTCTTCTGTTGTTCCAGCTCGGCTTCAATCAGGGCCTTATGAGATACAACTACATTCTTGAATTCTTGATTGATCTTCACAATCTTGAATTCCATTGTCTTGCCGACAAATACATCGTAGTCGCGAATCGGTTTTACGTCGATTTGTGAACCCGGCAAGAATGCTTCGACACCGAATACGTCGACAATCATACCGCCCTTCGTACGGCATTTGATGAATCCTTTAATGATTTCATCATTTTCAAGTGCCTGATTCACACGATCCCAAGAACGAGAAGCACGCGCTTTTTTATGCGACAGGATTAACTGTCCTTTTTTGTCTTCCTGATTTTCGATGTAGACTTCTACCTGATCGCCTACTTTCAAATCCGGATTGTAACGGAATTCTGACATCGGAACAACGCCGTCTGATTTGAAGCCGATGTTGACTACCACTTCGCGTTTGTTCATTGCCGTTACAGTACCCATGACCACCTCTTTATCTTTAACGGTGTTCAAGGTGTTGTCATACGTCTTCACGAGGTCATCTTTGCTCGCCTCGCTGTACGATTCGCCTTTTTCAAGGGCATCCCAATCGAAATCCTCGATTGGCTGGATGTTTTTTAAATTTTCCATTCTTAAATGTTACTACTAAATTTGTTTGTAATTAATAAGTTAGACATTATGTTGTCATCTCTCAAAAATCGGGGCAAAGGTAATGTTTTTTTCTGATTGACAATACTTTTGCGAATGGAAAATGTTTATGTCTTTTTTCACATCTTTGTCGCTTACGGATGTTTCCGTTTGACATATTGGCGGAACAGATGGTCGGCACCCAACAACAACGTCAACATTCCGATATAAAAGAAGGAACACAATGACAGCCATGCCAATCATACAAAGCGAAGCGGCTATGTAACTTTACCTTCACATTCGCCAGTGTCAGTCCGCTGATGGCGGCAACGCGACAAGCAGAAAGAATAATCATGGTAGGAAACGGATTTTGCCCGGTGGGAAAGTGTATTTTCCCGCCGGGTATTTTTTGT
>CAYXIX010000044.1:0-15057 GCA_964465405.1 uncultured Parabacteroides sp.
TGGGGAGAAATCCCGGCAGATTTTGGGAGGAAGTAAATAAAGGAACATATATATAGTTGTCCCTTAAAAACCATTTACTTGCTGATATTCAGAATTTTATTATATAGTCCCCCATTACACAACCCGGCAACTTTTATTTTGCGGTTCGTAAGGAGGGACTAGTTAATATTTGAATGTAAGCTGCATCAAGACCGGATTGGTGCCGTTGTCAATGCGCCTCCAGCCAGTTCGTCCCTTCGCCGCAATCAGCAATCAGCGGCACTTGCAAGCGGATGACACCTTCCATCTCTTCGAGCACGATTTGCTTGACGCGCTCCAGTTCGTCTTTGTAGACGTTGAAGTTCAGTTCGTCGTGCACTTGCAGAATCATCTTGCTCTTCAGTCCCTCCGCCTCGAAACGGTTGAAGATGCGCACCATCGCCACCTTGATGATGTCGGCAGCGCTTCCCTGTATCGGCGCGTTGATGGCGTTTCGCTCCGCATAGCCACGCACGATGGAATTGTGCGAATTGATGTCCGGCAGGAAGCGTTTTCGCTTGTAAATCGTTTCCACATATCCCTTCTCGCGGGCGACCTGAATGCTTTCGTCCATGTAGGCGCGAATGTCGGGATAGGTCTTGAAATATCCCTCAATCAACTCTTTCGCTTCGGCGCGCGGGATGTTGAGCCGTTCGGCGAGCCCAAAGACCGAAATGCCATATATAATGCCGAAATTGGCGGTTTTCGCCTTCCGCCGCATATCCGATGTCACCTCTTCGAGCGGGACGTCATAAATCTTGGCAGCGGTGGCGGCGTGGATGTCGGCTCCCGCGCAGAACGCCTCGATCATGTGTGCGTCGTTGCTGAGGTGTGCCATGATGCGAAGCTCGATTTGTGAATAATCGGCAGAGAAGAATATACAATCGTCGTTCTCGGCAGTAAAGGCTTTGCGGATTTCGCGCCCGAGTTCATCACGGACGGGGATATTCTGCAAATTCGGGTTGGTGGAGCTTAATCGCCCGGTTGAGGTGACAGCCTGATTGTATGAAGTATGAATTTTTCCCGTATGCGGATTGATTAGTTGAGGCAAAGCGTCGATGTACGTGCTGAGCAGTTTCTTGATGCCGCGATATTCCAACAGCTTTCCGATGATGGGATGTTTGGAGCGCATTTTGGTCAGGATTTCTTCGCCGGTGCTGTAACTGCCTGTTTTTGTCTTCTTCGCTTTTTCTTCGATTTTAAGTTCTTCGAAGAGAATGATACCTACTTGTCGGTTTGAGTTGATGTTGAATTTTTTCCCGGCGAGTTCATGGATTTCTTTTTCAAGTCGTTTTAATTCAGATGCCAGACTTTGTGAGGATTGTTTCAATGCGGCGGTATCTAATGCTACGCCTGTGTATTCCATTTCTGCCAATACATAGATTAATGGCATTTCGATGTCGTAGAAAAGCGATTCGACCTCTTCTTTTTTCAGGAAAGGTTCGAAATAGTTTTTGAGTTTGAGCGTGACATCGGCATCCTCTGCGGCATATTCGGCAACTTGGGCAACGGGGACGTCGCGCATGTTCAGTTGTTTCTTCCCTTTGGGCCCGATTAGTTCTTCAATGTGGATGGTCTGGTAGTGGAGGTAGGTTTCGGCCAAATAATCCATGCCGTGACGTAATTCCGGGTTTAACAAGTAATGTGCAATCATGGTATCGAAAAGCGGACCGGCCATTCGAATTCCATATTTGCGTATGACCAGTATGTCGAATTTGATGTTTTGTCCGATTTTGATAGACTTCGGATTCTGTAAGGCAGGCAAGAAAGGAGCGAGTGCTTTTTGGGCTTCTTCCATTTCGGCCGGAATAGGGACGTACCACGCTTCATTTTCCTTCACAGCAAACGATATCCCGACCAGTCCGGCGTTCATCGGGTCAATTCCGTCTGTTTCCGTGTCAAAAGCAAAAAAATCCTGACCCTCCAAAAAGTGCCCTAATTCGGCTCTTTTCTCTTCATTATCAACCAGATGATAGCTGTGAAGGGTCGTTCTTAAGTTCTTGAGATTTGAATATTTGCGGACGACTGTAGGCTCGGTCGCAAATTCTGCAAAGAGCGAGCCTTGAACGGGACCTTCTGTGGCGGCAGTTTCTTTCTGCTTTTTGCTTTTTGTGGTTTTATTACTGCGCGTTTGTGTAGGGGTGGTTGAGGTTGATTCGGTTTGTTCGGTCATCCGGTTGATGAAGTTCCGGAACTCCAATTCTGTATAAATCTCGATTAGCCGTTCTTTATCGATAGGTCTACGGAGGCATAACTCTGCATCAAACTGGATAGGAACATCTGTCTTGATTGTTGCCAGAAATTTGGAAAGGCGGATTTGCTCCTGATTCGCTTCTATCTTTCGTTGCAGCGAACCCTTTAGTTTGTCTATGTTTGCCAAGACATTTTCAACGGTTCCATATTCGGCCAATAGCTTTTGAGCCGTTTTTTCGCCGACGCCCGGACAGCCAGGTATGTTGTCTGAACTGTCACCCATCAGGCCGAGCAGGTCAATGACCTGTTTGACGGAAGTTAGCCCGTATTTATCTAAAATTTCCCGCGCGCCTAATATCTCATAGTCTCCGCCAAAACGGGGGCGATACATGAATATATGTGTATCGACCAGTTGTCCGTAGTCTTTGTCGGGCGTCATCATATAAACATCAAACCCTTGTTGGGCGGCTTGCCGGGCGACAGTCCCTATGACATCATCTGCTTCGTAGTGTGGAACTTCGAGGATGGGCATGTTATAGGCGTGGATGATTTCTTTGATGATAGGGATTGCCTTTCGGATGTCTTCGGGTGTTTCTTCCCGTTGGGCTTTGTAAGACTCGTAAATTTCATGCCGGAAAGTAGCTCCTTTCGGGTCGAATGCAATAGCGATATGGGTTGGGTTTTCCCGTTTCAAGACATCTTCCAAACTGTTTGTGAATCCGAATATGGCTGATGTATTTAAGCCTTTGGAATTAATACGCGGATTTTTGATGAAAGCATAATAAGAACGGTAAATCAGAGCATACGCATCTATCAGAAATAACTTCATTGTTTTTTTAACACGTTTTAGTGGGACATTTGCCGGTAAATGTACGAAAAAACTCGCTTACTCGATACTTTTTCTTACTTTTGCGCATCTTAGGATTCATGATGAAGGATAGAACGCAAATAGAGCAGCCGGTGGCGATTGAATTTAAACGTTTTAATGACGAATTCGCCGCTTCATTGGAGAGCAGCACGTATTGTTTGCAATCGGCTATTGAACATATTTTACATTCGACAGGTAAACATATTCGCCCTCTGTTGGTGCTTCTTACTGCAAAAGCTTGTGGATGCGTGACAGAAAACACGATTAATTCGGCTGTTCTTTTGGAATTACTTCATACGGCCACGCTTATTCATGATGATGTGATAGATGAGACCAAACAGCGGCGTGGACTTCCTTCGCTCAATGCCATATTTGATAACCGGATTTCGGTTTTGGTTGGCGATTTTCTGCTTTCGTCTGCTCTGACACGCTCCGTACAAACCGGGAATTTGCAAATTATCGGTATCGTTTCGAAGCTGGGACGTGACCTTTCGGAAGGGGAAATCAAGCAATTGGAAACGGCAGAAGAGACCATTATCGATGAGGCTTGCTATATGCAGGTAATTCGAAAAAAAACAGCCATGTTGCTTTCTGCTTGTATGGGAATCGGTGCGATTTCGGCTGATGCACCCGACGAAATGGTGGAGAAATGTCGTCTTGTCGGTAAATATTTAGGGTATTGTTTCCAAATCAAGGATGATATTTTTGATTACTTCAAGGATGCGAATATTGGTAAGCCGACAGGTAATGATATCCGGGAAGGGAAAGTGACGTTGCCGCTTTTATTCGCGTTGCGGGTAGGGGAGCGGGATGCCGCCGAACGTTTTTTGCGAATCATCCGCGAGAAAAATTTTGTTCAGGAAAATGTGGACAGACTGATTGATTTTGCAAAAGCGAACGGAGGGATTGCCTATGCCGAGCAACGGATGCGCGAATATCATGATCGTGCGATAGCGATTTTGCGTACTTTGCCTTTCTCAGAAGCGCGTGATTCTTTGCTTTTGTTAGCTGATTATATCGTAGAGCGTCAGAAATGATGGAATGTTTACCCCGTAGGTAAATCAGAATGCGTTTGAAGTAATTCGATTTACTTGCGAGGTAAAATGTATTTTCTATTTTCCTAAACGTCGTTCGATATCTTCCACAAGGCTGCTGGCTCCGATTCGAAACAAATCCTTTGTCAGCCAGTCGTTGCCTAAGATTTCTTTCACAATCGTGTAATAGCGTGTAGCTTCTTCGGCCGTGCGGACTCCGCCGGAGACTTTGATGCCAACCTGCCGGCCTGTGATGGAATGGTACTTTTTAACGGTTTGGCACATCACATAAACGGCCTCCGGTGTAGCACCCGGATATCCTTTCCCGGTTGAAGTTTTGATGAAATCAGCACCCGAATAGAGCGTGAGTATGCTGGCTTTTTGGATGTTTTCCGGGCTCTTTAAAGCTCCTGTTTCGAGGATGACCTTTAATTGGGCGTTGCGACAACTTTCTTTGACCTCTTGGATTTCTTCTGCCAGTTCTTCATAGTTTGCTTCAAGGAAGTAACCGATATTCATTACCATATCGATTTCATCGGCTCCTTGCATGACGGCCATTGCCGTTTCCGCGATTTTGACCTCCATAAACGTTTGCGAAGAGGGAAAACCTCCGGCCACAGAAGCAATTTTAACCTCTTGTGCCGTCAGTGCCTGTTTGACTGTCTCGACAAATAGGGGATAAGTACAAATGGCCGCTACGTTGGGAACATCAGGGCGCGTCCCCTCGAAATCATTTACGCGGTCTACCAGTTTCCAGATACTTTCTTTGGTGTCGATGCTGGTAAGCGACGTTAAGTCGATAAAACCGTGAATTTGTTTCAAAACCTCTACTGTGAAATTCTCTTTTTCATGTTTGTTGAGAAGTGCTTTTACCTCTTCGCTGACTTGCTTGTTTGTTCCTATAGAGGAAAATTTGTGGAATGCCTGTTCGTATTTGTTTGTGTGCAGATTTTCCGGGTCCTCTTTATAGATGAAACCATGTTCTTGGGTTGAATCAGGATAGTTTGTCATGATTTGTTACTTGTTATAATTTTGTATTATTTATATGTCGTTCTTTATCTCGTTGCGTCTTTTTCTGCAAGTTCTTTTCAAAGGCTGTGGTTAAGTCGATGCCGGTTTGGTTTGCCAGACAAATAAGGACCCATAATACATCCGCCATTTCATCGCCCAAATCGCGATGTCTGTCGCTTTCTTTGAAAGATTGTTCGCCATACGTACGCGCCATGACACGTGCCAATTCGCCCACTTCTTCGGTCAGTATGGTCATATTGGTAAGCTCGTTGAAGTATCGGACACCATAGGTTTTAATCCAGTTGTCGACTTTTTCCTGCGCCTGTTTGAGTGTTATTTCTGCCATACTACTATGATTTTTGCAAGTTATTTGTGCTAAAATTAGGTTTATAAAATTCGTTTCTTTTTATGACCGCGAACATCCTTGCCACGATTTTGGCTCTTAGGGCATTGATTACGGACATCTTGTTCTTGCCTTCGGCAACCTTCCTTTCGTAATACCCTTTCAGTTCCCCGCCGACGCGATGCGTCACCGCGACAGCAGCCATGTGCAGCAGTCTTTTCATAGCCTTGTCTGCTCGGTGCGACACCTTTGTTTTCGAGTGCCGGGAACTTCTGGAAGAATAGGAAAAGGGGCAAGCCTGGCATGACAGTTAAACTTCCTGGAGCTGTTGAAACGTGTAAAGGCCTCCGTCGCGATTATCATATTGGTCGCCACCACACGCCCCGCGCCCTCTATGGACATCAGCAGTTCCCTCTGCCTAGACATACAGGACAAGAGGCTATTACTTCATCCATTTCGTCCGTAAAATCCAAATGACTTCAATCTGAAATGAAACAACAGAGGCTATCCCAATGTTTATTTTGAGACAGCCTGAATTCCAAATCCTTTCAGGTCGGTTTACCCGAAAGTTCCGTTTCTTTCTTACTTCCCGATCTGATCGGCTACTTCCTTCAATTCATCAGCAGAAATCTTCTGATCATTGGCGAAGAAAGCGATCATGTTCTTGTAAGAATTACCGAAATAGTTGTTCACTACGGTATCCATAAAGGTACGCATGTAATCGTCCTGAGAAATCAGCGGCGTATATTCATACGTATTGCCGTAATGTTTCGCTTTCACGTATTTCTTACGTTCCAGGTTTTTAACTACTGAGGCAACTGTAGTATAAGGAGGTTTCGGCTCTTCATACTTTGCCAACACATCTTTGATAAAACACGGAGCGATCGCCCAAATGCGGCGCATCACGTCCTCTTCTTGTCTTGTTAATTTTTCCATTTGCTTTATCTATTTTACGACCACGATGCGAATATACGCCATAAGCGTTAGAACGACAATAGTTTAATCGATAATATATGTTAAACTCATACAATAAATCATATAATCGCACTTTTGCATAAAATTTTAACCCGATTCCCCATAAAATTTGATGCTCACTTGCATGAAAATCCGGATACACTTGCATGAAAATCGAACCGGGCAAGGACTAATCAGAAATACCCTCCGCCTAAATCCGATTCTCTTTGGCAAATCCAATCCAAACGCATCGGGGCATCCTCATTAGAACTAATTAGTAAGAAAAAATGGATGGGATTCCTTTTAAAAAAGCTATATTTGCATCTCTATAAAAGAAGCCTTTTATATAAATGAATTATGTTGAAGCAGCAATTACAACAAAAGTTACAACAAAAGCTCTCCCCACAGCAGATTCAATTGATTCGGCTTTTAGAGCTTCCTACCATTGAACTGGAAGAAAGGGTCAAGCATGAGCTGGAGGAGAACCCGGCTTTGGAGGAGGGAAAAGATACGGCCAATGACTTCGAATCTTCTGAAGAAGAGAACAATAACATGGAATCGGACACTTTAAACGGAGAGAACGAAAACGAAACAGACCTCTCTTTGGGCGATTACATGAGCGAAGACGACATCCCGGACTACAAACTTAGAGAACTCAGCGAACGCGCAGAAAAGAAAGAAGAGATTCCCTTCGCCGCGGGCGAGTCGCTCAACGAACATTTGCTTCAACAACTCGGGCTACGCGACCTCCCTGAAAAGAAAATAAAAATCGCTGAATATATTATAGGTAATATAGACGACGACGGTTACCTCCGGCGTGACCTCTCTGCGATTGCCGATGACTTGATTTTCCAGGCCGGACATGACGTGACGGAAAACGAAATCGAACAGGTACTTTTCATCATTCAAGATTTTGACCCGGCAGGCGTGGGTGCACGCAACCTGCAAGAATGTTTGCTCTTGCAACTTGCCCGGCGGAAAAAGACGCCTGAAACGGAACAGGCCATCCGTATTCTGACCGACTACTTCGAGGAGTTTACACGCAAGCACTACGACAAAATCTTGCGGGGATTGAATATGGACGAAGAGACGCTGAAAAAGGCCATACACGAAATCATGACCCTCGACCCCAAGCCGTGCAGCAGCTGGGGAAGTTCGATGGAAACGGCGATGGGACAGATCATACCGGATTTCATTGTAGAGAATATCAACGGCGAACTGGTTCTTAGCATGAATAATCGCGGCATTCCGGATTTACGTATCAACCGCGAATATGCCGAGATGTTTCAAGACTATTGCGGCAACAAAGCCAACCAGACGTCTCAAATGAAAGAAGCGGTTCAGTTTATCAAACAAAAATTAGATTCAGCCCAATGGTTTATCGATGCAATCAAACAACGACAGGAGACCCTGCAACGCACGATGGAGACCATCATCATCCTGCAACGCAACTTTTTCCTGACCGGCGACGAGTCGACCCTGCGGCCGATGATTCTGAAAGATGTGGCAGAACGGGCAGGCTATGACATCTCAACCATATCGCGTGTCAGCAACAGCAAATACGTGCAAACCAATTTCGGCATCTATCCGCTTAAATATTTCTTCTCCGAATCCATGCAAACCGACAGCGGCGAAGAAATCTCCACACGCGAAGTCAAAAAAATAATGAAGGAGCACATCGACAACGAAGACAAACGCAAACCGCTGACTGATGAAGAGTTAGCTGCTATTTTAAAAGGGAAAGGGTATGTGATTGCCCGTCGGACGATTGCCAAATATCGAGAGCAATTAGGCATCCCGGTTGCACGACTCAGAAAAGAAATATAAATTTGAAGCCTTATGAGGTTATTTGCAAATATCATATCCTGCCTGTTCCATCCGTTGCTGATGGTTACGTATGGCGTTTTATTAGCACTCACATTCTCCTACTTGGTCATCTATCCGCCAATGATGAAAGTGTGGTTGGTTGTGGGTACGTTTTTATCGACAGCAGTCATTCCGGGAGCATTCATTTTATTGATGATAAAAAACGGATCGGCTGTAGATATGGATCTGTCCGACCGTCACGAACGGGCTGTCCCTTATCTCGTATTTATCTCTTCTATCTTGATTTGTGCTTTTTATATGTATAAGATGATGCTGCCCTTCTGGTTTGTATCACTCTTGTTGGGGGCCTGTATCGCACTTATTATCGCACTGATAATCAATTTTTTTTGGAAAATCAGCGCGCACATGATGGGGATTGGCGGACTACAAGGCGGCATTATGGGAATCGCACAAATCCACATAATGAACCCCTATTGGGCATTCATCGCCGTATTTATCATCACAGGACTGCTTGGGACATCCCGCATCTTCTTGCAGAAACATACGCCCATGCAGGTGTATGCCGGATTTTGTCTGGGGTTTGCCTGTACATTCTCCACTTCATACATGAATTATATCTTTTTGATACGATAACAAAACATAGTATTCAATTAAAACATTGTATTTATGAACTTCCCAGCAGAACTAAAGTACACAGAGGATCACGAATGGATCCGTGTAGAGAATGGTAACGTTGCCTATGTAGGCATTACAGATTATGCACAAAGCGAATTAGGCGAAATCGTTTTTGTAGACGTAACAACTGTAGGGGAAACGGTGGCCAAAGAAGAGACCTTTGGTACAATCGAAGCAGTCAAGACGGTTTCAGACCTCTTCATGCCGGTTGGTGGCGAAGTGCTTGAGGTGAATCCGGAACTGGAAGACAAACCCGAGCTCGTCAATGAAGATGTCTACGGAAAAGGCTGGATCATCAAGGTTTCCATTTCCGACCCTACCGAATTGGACGAGCTGATGTCTGCCGATGAATATGAGAAAATGATTGCGAAATGATACCGGTTGTAAGCATTATCATGGGCAGCACCTCCGACCTCCCGGTCATGGAGAAGGCTGCCAAACTGCTCGACGAGATGGAAATCCCGTTCGAAATGCATGCCCTTTCCGCTCACCGTACGCCCGAAGAGGTCGAAGCGTTTGCCAAAGGCGCCAAAGCACGTGGCATCAAGGTGATTATCGCCGCAGCCGGAATGGCGGCCCATTTATGCGGCGTCATAGCTTCGATGACAACGGTTCCGGTAATCGGCGTACCCATCAACTCGACCTTAGACGGCATGGACGCGCTGCTTGCCATCGTGCAGATGCCTCCCGGAATACCGGTGGCGACCGTCGGCATCAACGCTTCGCTGAATGCAGCTATTCTGGCTGTCCAGATGCTGGCCGTCAGCGATGAAGCGTTGCAGCAGAAACTGGCTGACTATAAAGAGAACCTGAAGCAGAAAATCGTAAAAGCCAACGCAGAACTGGCAAAAGTATCCTACAAATACAAAACAAACTAAGTCAAATTTTCTTTTCAACCAACCATGACTTATTTTAATTACCGCCGTCGCGAATCGTCTGTCGTTCGCGTCGGCGATACATTTTTAGGGGGAAACAATCCTATCCGCATCCAGTCGATGGCGAATGTCTCGACAATGGACACGGAAGCGGCTGTCCGGCAAGCCCTCCGCCTGATCGAAGCAGGTGCGGAACTCGTGCGTTTCACGGCACAAGGCGAACGCGAAGCACACAATCTAGGCGTCATCCGCCAACGGCTGCGCGAAGCGGGCTACACGACGCCGCTGGTGGCAGACATCCACTTCAACCCGCGTGCCGCTGACGTGGCCGCCACGACAGTCGAAAAGGTGCGTATCAATCCCGGCAACTACGTCGACCGCATCAAGACGTTCGACCGGCGGACTTACACCGACGCGGAATATGCCGCCGAAATCCAAAAGATACGCGACCGCCTCGTCCCGTTCCTTGCCATCTGCCGGGAGCACGGGACGACGATTCGCATCGGTGTCAATCACGGCTCGCTGTCAGACCGCATCATGAGCCGCTATGGCGACACACCTGAAGGGATGGTTGCCTCCTGCATGGAGTTCCTGCGCATCTGCCAAGACGAGCAGTTCGACAACGTGGTGATTTCCATCAAAGCCTCTAACACGGTCGTCATGGTCGAGACCGTCCGGCTGCTGGTGCGCACGATGGACGCCGAAGGGATGCACTATCCGCTGCACTTGGGCGTGACCGAAGCGGGCGACGGCGAAGACGGGCGTATCAAGAGCGCCGTCGGCATCGGTGCGCTGCTAAGCGACGGCATCGGCGACACCATCCGCGTCTCGCTGAGCGAAGCGCCTGAGGCCGAACTGCCCGTCGCACGAGACCTCGTAGCCTACATCCGCCGGCGGGAAGGGCACGCGCCCGTCCAAGCGACGCTCGCACCGGGTTACGCTCCCGTCTCCCCGACGCGACGGACGAGCCGACAGACAGGCGGCATCGGCGGCACGCGCCAGCCCGTCGTCATTTCCGACCGCAGCAATGGCGACACCCGTTTCGATGCGGAACTGCTGCCCGACTATATATATATAGGTAAAGAGAACCCGGCGGGTTTCGCTGCCGACCGCCCGCTTCTTGTCGACGCGGATTGCTGGAACGGGGAGGACGATACCTGCCCGGTTTTCCCGGCTTCGGAAACGGAAGCATGGACGAAATGCCCCGCTCCGCTGAAATGCATCCGCCTCACCTACCCGGATTTGACGGACGAGGTCGTCACGGCGTTGCAGCAAGAGCGTGCGGCGGTCGTCCTGCTTGAAACGCATCATGCGAACGGCGTAGGCGAACAACGCGCTGCGATGCACCGGCTGATGACTGCCGGATGCGACGTGCCCGTCGTCCTGCTCCGCGCGTACGACGACGCGGACGCGGAGGGGATGCAACTGAAAGCGGCGGTCGATTTGGGGACGCTCCTGCTGGACGGCTTTGCCGACGGGGTGATGTTGCAAGACGCTGCGGTCGACGCGCCGACGCGCGACCGCACGACCTTCGGTATCCTGCAAGCTACGCGC
Source organism: uncultured Parabacteroides sp. (assembly GCA_964465405.1). Taxonomy (GTDB): domain Bacteria; phylum Bacteroidota; class Bacteroidia; order Bacteroidales; family Tannerellaceae; genus Parabacteroides. The sequence goes on from CAYXIX010000044.1 coordinate 11,353, forward strand.
CTGCGCATCAGCCGGACGGAATACATCTCCTGCCCCGGCTGCGGCCGGACGCTCTACGACATGCAGAAGACCATCGCCCGCATCAAAGCGGCCACGTCGCATCTGAAAGGATTGAAAATCGGCATCATGGGGTGCATCGTCAACGGGCCGGGCGAGATGGCGGACGCCGACTATGGCTACGTCGGGGCAGGTCGGGGGCGCGTCAGCCTCTACAAAGGCAAACAGTGCGTCTTGAAGAATATCCCGGAAGAGGAAGCGGTGGAAAGGTTGGTGGAGCTGATCAAAAATAATGGACAATGGACAATTGATAATTGACAATTGTCCATTGTCCATTCCTTAAAGCCCGCCCGGCCGCTCCTCGCCCGAATCCGGTTCGTCCGGCTCGGCAGGTTCCGTCGGCGGGTTGTCGCCCGAGCTGCCGCCTGTGCCCGAACCCAAGCGGCGGGAGATGGCGTTGCGGTAGGCGTCGATGCGGGTATTCCAGCGGGTGATGAGGTCGGCATACTTCTCGTCGCCGTTCAGGAGCGTGAGGGCGTTGATGCGTTCCACGAGGGCGCGGTAGGCGGCGTCAGTCTGAACCCGCAGGTCGCGCACCTTCCCGGTGGCGTTCTTGTCGCGCTGCTCGGTGTTGTACCGGTCGGCGAGCGTGACGCACGCCTCGTTTGCCTCCTCCAGCGCTTCGACCCACTCCGTCAGCCCGATGGCCGTCGCGTCGGTCGTATATTTTTCCGAACGAATTTCCTGAATGTAATTGCGGATGCGGCTTGTCTCGTCGTTATACTCCGCCTTGTCGCTCCCCTGATAGGTGGAAAGCAGTGCCGAAAGCCGCTTGGCAGCCGCGCATTTCGTCGCGTCGAAATGCTTCGTGCTGACGCGAATCAGCTCGAACGACCCCGTCAGCAGCTTGTCGCGCTTCTCATCCGCCGCCTCTTTCTCGTCCGTAATGGCGCTCTTCACCACCTTCATCATCGCCGCGTCTTCCGCCTCGATAGCCGCCTGATAGGTGGCAAACGCCGTCTCGACGTCGAGCGTCTCAGCCGTTTTCTCCGTAATCAATGCCTCAAACTCGCGGTGGAAGGTGAGGTGTTGGTTGTTCAGGAGATTCCTGTTACTAAAACTTTGAATTTTCATACCGTGTACTATTAAAAAATAAAACAATTCATTTGAAACACACCCTGTGTATGGGTTCAGCGGATGCCGCTGGGAGCAAACACACCCTGTGGATAGCCCCCGCGCCTCCCGCCAAAGGCATCTACAGGGTGGATGTGGTTTCCGCGACTGCCGCTGGCGTCGTATTCACCCTGTGATTGCCTTCAGCGGGAACGGCGCATTGCAAAGATAGGGTATTAAAAACATTCCCCCCGCAAATTTCGAAGAGAGAAATAGGCGGGGAGGGGGATGTTTTACAACATCTATTTGAAATTAACGGGCATCGCTGATTTCAAATTCGACGATTTGCATTTCGGGATGCTCCGTGATGCCGTAGATGGTGTTCCGCGATTCGTTGATGGCGAATGCGAACACCGGGATGTCCAAAACATATTGTTTCTGAGGCACGCCTTGCGCGTCGAACACCAATATCCGGTCGTTCAAATAGATCGGTGTCTCGCTCTTGCCGAAATACTTACCGAAATACTTGCCGGAATACAAGACCCACAGCTGCCCGTCGTGCACGCAGGGATGGAAATAGGCGTCGCGCGATTCGTTCTCGCTCTCCTTGAAAACGATCTGCTCCCCGACGGCCTGCTGCTTGATGGCGGGGAAAAAGCCATCCGGCCCCTGCAGGCGTTTGAGCAAATTCATGTCTGAATCATACATCTCAATCAAATCGGTGCGCTTGTGGGTGACGGCTATATGCGTGTCGTCCAGCTGCACCATGTCCCCCATGAATGATTCAATCTTCTCATAGACGGACAGTTCCTCCCCGAAATCCGGATAGTCGCCCCGATAGCCCAGACAGACGCCTGCTTCGTCGAACTGAGCAAAAGGTTTGCCCTCCTCGTTGTAGGAAAACCCGAAGTAGCGCCCCGTCGGCAGGCGGAGCGTCTGGTTACATCGTTCCTCGAAGCTGACCACTTTGAAAGGTGCTACGTTCGGCCGAGCCATTTCACCGGCCCGGAACAGGCACAGTTTGCTTTTCATCGGGTCGAAAAGAACAAAGAGGCTGTCGCTTTTTTGCATACTGCTTATGTTCAAAAATTCTTCCGGACCGTTCCCATAAGCGACGTTCGAGCAGAGGTATCGGTTGTTATTCAGGTTATAGACATCCAGCAGGGTGTCCGTGTTCATATTGTTTAGTATCAGCAAAGAATCGAACGAGCAGATGTCGACCGGCTTTTTGATTTCCACGTCGAATTTCATGATTTTTCCTTTCAACGGAATCGTCCGCTCCGAAAAAGCCTCCCAGCCGAATGTCGTGCAATCTTTATATCCCTTCGGCTCCGTACAGGCGACCAGCATACAAGCAAGAATAAGCGGAAATGTTTTTTTCATGTTCATCTTTCTTTGAATGTAATGGTTGCGAATGTCTTCAGAAAATCGGTTACTTTGCGGGGCGCTTCTGTTTGGTTCTTATCGTCTATCAGACCCGCTTTGCGCAGTTCCTTTTCCCGTTTGCCGTCCTTGTCGCTGTAAAGGATGGCGAGGGGGATTGATTCGTCCCGCTTCTCCGGATGGGTAAAGATGAATTTCTGCTCGTCTTCCCATTTCAAAGGGAATGCCCCCATTACGCGAGGGATTGACAAGAATACTTTGTTTTTGACCGTATCGGCAATAATTGAGAAGAAACGGCTTTCTTTCGGGCCGAAATACAGCGAAGGGACAGGTGTTGTCTGCACCGAATCTCCGTTTTCATACACGTTGACAAACAAATCGATATACGATTCCTTGTCTGATAGGGGGAGTTTGACTTTGGATTCGACAGCCTCGTCACTGACAATCTTCATCGACCCCATCGGGACGGAATAAGCACGCACCTTTGTCAGGTCAATTGAACCGGACTGATTCTGGGCGGACAGCCCCATTACCATCCCGAACAAGAGGGAGATTAAAGAAATGAATCTAAGCATAACATTATACTGTTATATAATAAGAGGTTTCTATCTTGTAAATTATAAAATTGGTATTATAAACCTGTATGCTTTAATGCATACAATTATTTTAACTTCCTATTAACGCTCCAAATATAGGAATAAAAAATAAATCTACAACAAATAAAGATAGATATTTTCTATGTATTCAGATAATAAGCATTTCATAACAGGCTGTCTTTCGCCAAACTTCGGTCATACATATATTGCTTCTTTTAGGATTCGTGCTTTCAGACGGGGATTCATTCGCTCGCGGATGCGGACAAGGTCGACCGGACACTCCATCAAAGTTTCCAGTTCGTGCTGCAATCGGTCTAACGAGAGCAGGGTGGGAATCCGGTCGCTTTCGTAACAAATATCCACGTCGCTGTTTTCCCTCTGTTCGCCTCGAGCGGCAGATCCGAACACGACCAGTCGCTTCACCCCATACCGCTCCGCGTATTCGCCCTTGTGGGCATGAAGGATTTGAAGGATTTAGATGATTGTCCGTACCATAAATGTTTACTTTTCTATTTCTGCAAAGATAACCTTTCTATAAACCCCTCTCGCTTTTTGGGGGATTTTTTTGTACATTTGTCCCACTAAAACAGACAAATCCTATGGAAGTAAAAATCAT
>CAYXIX010000045.1:0-14952 GCA_964465405.1 uncultured Parabacteroides sp.
TGCTTCTCCACAATAAAATACACCAAGAGTCTATTGGTAAAAACACAATTCAATTGATGAACTACGGCTACAACCAACCAACATCCACATCTTCCTCCTCCCCTGCCGACAAATCCGGCAGGGAGACAAGTGCCGTCGCGGGGCTGTTGTCCGCCAAATGGCGCGTCAGGTATTCCCACGTGTTGGCAGTTATCAGCGCATCGGTCTGAGGATAGCGATTATAAAGTATGGCCCGTACCGGAATGTCATACTGCCGGCAGGCAAACAGATTCAGCAGCGTATGGTTGATACTACCCAACCGGCCGGAGGTGACCAACACAGCCGGATATCCTTGTGCTTTGACGTAATCGATAGCAAGCGAATGGAAATCATTGGGGACCATCAAGCCGCCCGCTCCTTCCAGAAGCACATAGTCATACCGTTCTTGCAGGCGGCGCGTCGCCGCCGTGACAACTGCCATCTCCAGCTCCCTCCCGTCGCGTTCGGCCGCCATGTGGGGCGAGCAGGGATAAGAGAATACATAGGGGCAGGTCAGCCCCTCGCGGTCTTCTTCCGTAAGGGGAATCCCCTGTATCTGCCGGTGCATCTCGATATCCTCCGAAAAGCCTTCGCAACCGGTCTGCACCATCTTCTGCGTGATTACGCGCTTTCCCTGTCGGGCCAACGCCCGCGCCAACATGCCGGTCGCAAACGTCTTTCCGATGTTGGTATCGATACCTGTGATAAAAATTACCTTTCCTATCTTATTCATTGTTGTCTATCTTTTAATTGCTACAAAGTACAAGGGACGATACGTCAGCATCACGTTTCCATCTGATGTACTGAATTGTTCGATATACTGTTTACGAAATTGTTCCAAACGTCCTTTCGTCCATAGATGATTACCCGTAGCCGTCACACCGGTGGCTTTCAAGTGGTGCAAGACCTCGACTGGCGAAGCGAATGCAAGGCGTATCGTTTCCCCCTCGCACCGTTTCACTTCAAAATCAGAAGAAAGCCAAGCTCCTAATTCCGTCGCATTCGGATAATCCAAGCCCTTTCCGGTCAACGTTCGTATTTCAAACAGATTATCCGGGAGAAAGGTGTTGAACAACAGCGTACCGCCCGGCTTCATCAGCGCAGCCAACTTGCAGAAGAATGAAGACAAATCGCTCATCCACTGAAACGCCGAAGCCGACACCACAAGGTTAAACCGTCCCGGAAACGCCACCCGTTCCGCATCCCCCGCAAGAAACCAAACCGGAGCATCCGGGAACAACCGTTCGATAGCCGGACGGCAACTTTCGCATAAATCATTCGCCACATATTCCGCAGCCGGACAATACGGACGCAAAAGACGTGTCAGGGCACCTGTCCCGCAGCCTATTTCCAATACACGCCGACAACCGGCCGCCACCTCGTCGGGGAGGAACGATGCCAATCGCTCGCAAATCAGACGCTGTGCTCGGGCTTCCCGGTCGTACGTTGGCAATGCACGCGTAAAGCAGGCGCACACCCGTTTCGTCTCTACTGCTCCCACACTTCGCACCATCGGTTCCACAAGTAAAAAGGATAATGAGGAGCTTCAATCTCTTGAATCGGGCACTTCCCTTGCCAGTACGTCCGCATATTCGCAGGCGGGAAGATACGGTCATCCCTGCTGATGATGGTTTCTGTCCACAGCAGCGGGCATGCGCAACCTTTCGTCGCCATATAGGCAAACACCTTCAACTCATCGCGCACCTCGTCGAGCGGACGGGACGGGAACTGTTCATACTCCTGCAATACCTCCCTACTGCCGCACATCCGACGGTTGAACCGCCTCATCCCCTCTTCATTCAGGTTTTCAAGCGTTCCCCTGAATATTGTGGATGGAATGCCCAACATATCGTGCACCGGGAAAAGCGTCCCATTGACCGCCATTGCCCGCACAATGGGCAACTTGAGTCCTGCCAACGCGAAAACCGCCGCAAATACCCCCAGCGACCATGCCACCACCGTCACTTCCTTGTATGCCGAAAAGTCTTCATGCAGCCCGAAGCCGCCCCGATAATCATACATCACCCAATAATCCATATCCACCTCTGGTTCCAATCGCGCAAATACCTCCGGCGAGACACCCCAGCCGTTGAAAAACAGCAACAGTTTGTCCTTTCTTTTATCCTTATATTTACAAATCTTCATATTGTCGCAATCACGTTTGACAGCTCCTGTATCTCCTCTTCCGTCACATCTGCTGTCAATGAAAAACGAATGCGCGCCGTTCCCTGCGGCACCGTAGGCGGACGGACCGGCAGACAGTAAAACCCTTTCCGCTGCAACTGTTCAGCCGTCCGGATGCAAGCGTCATTCCCGCCGACAATAAACGGGATGATATGACTTGCCGACACCTCGCCGCCCCGTCCCTGCAAGGCAGAAGCCAAAAGTCGGCTGGTCCGCTGCAACCGTTCGCGTGCATCGCTGAGTTCCGGTAGCCGTTCGAAGACAAAGCGCGTCCAAGCCACCTGCACGGGCGGGAGCATCGTGCTGAAAATCAGCGGACGCATCCGGTTCACCAGATATTCCCGGACGACCGAGCTGCAAACCACATACGCCCCCATCGACGCCAACGCCTTCCCGAAGGTGCCGACCAGCAGGTCAATGTCGCCCGTGCATCCCATCTCTTCCGACACGCCCAATCCGGTCGCACCCCGCACGCCGACCGCATGCGCCTCGTCCACATAGAGCACCACGTTGGGGAATTGCCGTTTCAACTCGACCAATCGACGCAGGTCTGCCACGTCGCCATCCATGCTGAAGATACTTTCCGTCACGACAAACACCTGCCTGCGATGCCCCGCATATTCCCCTAGTAACTTTTCCAGATGCTGCATATCGTTGTGTCGATACCGCCGATACATCGCCCTGCTGAGGTGGATGCCGTCGACAATGCTCGCATGCACCAGCTTGTCCATCAAAATCAAATCATAACTCCTGTCTACCAACGCCGGCAAGATACCCGTATTCGCATGATAGCCGCTGTTGAAAAGCAACGCCGCCTCACGCCCGTAACGCCCGGCCAGCAGCCGTTCCAACTCCCCGCACACCTCGAAATTCCCCGTCAGCAGCCGCGACGAGGAGGATGAAAAGGGATACCTCTGCGATTTCCACTCTTCGAGGAATGCCTCCTGCCAATCCGCACGCGAAGCCAACCCCAAGTAATCGTTCGACGAGAGGTTCAACATCCGTTTTCCGTCATGTTCAACCCATCGTCCGCAATGTTTAATTTCAGGTAAAGAGCGGAGATTCCCCTCCTCCTTTAATCTTGCCAACAGTTCTTTGTATTGTTCCATATCCTACAAAAATTTTTTTTATGATTTCAACCGGCGCCGAAGTGCCGGAAAATTTTTTAAAACCGATTCCCATCCCCTTTCAAGTCCAAGAAAAAAAATTTCTTTCACTTTTCGACCGGTAGAAGCCGCCGGAAAATAATTTTCTTTCATATTTCAACTGCGTGAAGCCCTTAGAAATTTTTTTTCTTGGATGCTGACGACGCAGCGGACACAAATTTACGCAGATTTTGCGTCATCTGCGTTCCATTTTCCCGGCGTTTTTATCTTCCTCCGAAAGAATCTTCACCAATTTGCCCGTCAGAAAAGATAATTCCTCCGGCGTGATGACGAACGGAGGCATCAGATAAACCAGCCGCCCGAAGGGACGCACCCAGATGCCCTCCTCGACAAAACGTTGCTGAAGACGCGCCATATCGACCGGTTCTTTCATCTCGACCACGCCGATGGCGCCCAAGACACGCACTTCGCGCACGCTTCCCAACGCGGCAGCCGGAGCCAATTCGCGTTCCAACTGCGCCTCGATGCGGCAGACCTTCGCCTGCCAACCGCTCTCCAACAGGAGCGAAACGGAAGCGGAGGCGACGGCGCAGGCCAGCGGATTGGCCATAAACGTAGGCCCGTGCATGAAGCAACCTGCCTCGCCGCCGCATATCGCGGTGGCCACCGGATGGGTCGCCGCCGTCGCCGAGAGCGTCAGGTAGCCGCCCGTCAGGGCTTTCCCGATGCATAGGATGTCCGGCTCGACGCCCGCCCATTCCCATGCAAAGAGTTTGCCTGTGCGCCCGAAACCCGTCGCGATTTCGTCGAAAATCAGGAGCACGCCGTATCGGTCGCACAACTCGCGCGCCCGTGTCAGGTAGTGCGGCGAGTAGAAATACATGCCGCCGGCACCTTGCACGACGGGTTCCAAGATAAGCGCGGCGATGTGCTCCCCCTCCCGCTCCAACAAATCGCGAAGCGGCTCGGCAGCAGATTCGTCCCATGTTTCCCGGAAACGGACCGACGGCTGGGGCAGGAAGTATTGCACGGGGAGGCTGCCGGCAAAAAGGCCGTGCATACCGGTCACGGGGTCGCATACGGACATCGCGTGCCACGTGTCGCCATGATACCCGCTGCGAATCGTGGCAAAGGCATGCTTCTCGGACTTCCCGCACGCCTGCCAATACTGGATTGCCATCTTCATCGCCACCTCGACTGCCACCGAGCCGCTGTCGGCAAAGAAGATATGCGCCATCGAAGGGGGCAAAACCGGGAGCAGCTTGGAGGCCAGCTCCACCGCCGGTTCGTGCGTCAGCCCGCCGAACATCACGTGGCTCATCTTCCGGAGTTGCCGTTCGGCGGCTGCGTTCAAAACGGGGTGGTTGTAGCCATGCACGGCTGCCCACCACGACGACATGCCGTCTATCAGCCGACGCCCGTCTTTCAGGTAAATCGTCACGCCCTCCGCCCGCTCGACGGGAAAAACGGGAAGCGGGTCGATGGTGGAGGTATAGGGATGCCAGACGTGGGCACGGTCAAAGCGGAGCAATTCTTCTGTTGTCATCTTTTTTATTCCTCCCAATCTGTATTTTCATCCAATGAATACCCCTCAGAGATAAACAACTCGCGGTCGGCAGCGGCTTTGCTGCCCGTCGTCGTCAGCATATCGCCCGTAATAGCTGCATTGATGCCTATATACAGGCATTTGCGCAACAGGGTTCCGGGTAATTGGGCACGCCCGCCGGCAAAACGCAAATAGGCGCGCGGGTTGATGAAACGGAAAAGGGCGACGGTCGTCAGAATTTCTTCATCCATAAGGGGCGGCACGTCTTGCAACGGTGTGCCGGGAATGGGTTGCAAAAGGTTCAGCGGGATGGAAAGGATATGTTCTTGTTGCAAAAGAAAGGCCATCTCAATACGCTGCGCCATCGTCTCCCCCATGCCGATGATGCCGCCCGAGCAGACACGCATCCCGGCAGCGCGTGCCGAACGGAGCGTCGCCAGTTTTTCTTCCGTCGTATGTGTCGAACAAAGCGTGGGGAAATAAGAGGGAGCTGTTTCCACATTACAGTGGTAACACTCGATGCCACTCTCCCGCAGTATCTGCATCTGCTCCGGTTTCAATAAACCGAGCGAAGCGCAACAGCGAATCGCCGGAACCTCCTGTTTGATGTGCCGCGCGATTGCCACGATTCGGTCGACCTCCCTGTCGGTCAAACGTTTCCCGCTTGTCACCAATGAAAAGCGTCGGATTCCCTGTTCGTGGTTCTGCCGGGCTTGACGTGCGCATTCTTCTGCCGACAGCAGCGGATAAAGGGTCACCTTTGTCGCATAATGTGCCGACTGGGCACACCATTTGCAATCTTCCCCGCAATTGCCACTTTTGGCATTGATAATCGAACAGGTGTCGAAACGATTCCCCATGAAATGGCGGGTAATCGCATGTGCCGCCTCGTATAAAGCCTCTTTATCGGAATCGGAAACTGTAGCCAAGCGTTCTGCCTGTTCCCGACCGATTAATCCGCCGGACAGTACATGTTGTTTAAGTTCTTCTATCATACGAATCGAATTTATATAAATAAAGAAGCACGAAAGGCTTCAGTAGCATAGACTGAATGCCTTTCGTGCTTCCCGAAAAACAAATACTTATCCAGATGCGAAGCCGCAGATGTAGAAGAAAAAGAGTTCAAGCACAATTTGGGCTCACCAAGAAATATCATGCTGTCTGTCTTCAGCTTTTCTTCCTCTCCGGAATCTATTTCTTCCCGGCCTGCGTTCCATGCCGTCCATTCCCACAAAAAGAGCGCAACATGGTTGAAAGCATTTTTTATCTGAAGCCGTTCACTGACTCCGGCAGCCAAATGCCCAATCGTAACCGTATGTTGAACACTGACAAAAGCCGCATAACGTTTCCGGCTCCATCTACGAAACCGGAGCGGGGTTTGCCGATATGCCAACTGCGTCTTCACGTTCAATAATTATATCTTGTTTAAGCGACTTTCTCCAATTTCTTCATCACCGAGAAGATAAAGATTGCAGAAAGCAAACACAATCCTACCAGTACGCCCCAAACAACATACAAAGGTAAACCGCCCCAAATCCATGCGGCAACCGCCGTCAGGTAATTCCCGATAGCCGTAGCGACAAACCAACCGCCCATCATCATCCCCTTATATTTGGGAGGTGCTACCTTAGAGACAAACGAGATACCCATCGGAGAGAGCAACAGTTCGCCAAACGTCAAGACCAGATAAGTAGATATCAGCCAATTGGGTGATACAAACGAAGCATTCCCCGCCGTAATCGCTTCGGCTTGCGCGTCGGGGGTCAACAATCCAAACGAAGCGAACATCATCACGACATAACCTAATGCAGCCACCAACATACCTAAACCGATTTTACGGGGTGCCGAAGGTTCTTTCCCTTTTCTTGCCAACGAACTGAAAATCGCTATCGAAACGGGTGTCAATGCCACGACAAAGAAGGGATTAAACTGTTGGAAGATAGGTGCATCAACAGGGACAGAACCGCTCAAGGTCGTGTATCGATAACCCAAAAAGGCGATTGCCAGCACAGATACCAATGCAGAAATTATTTTCGCCCGTCCCGCCTTAGACTGGAACAAAGAGAATAAGCCATAAACAATAAATATGACAGCCACCAAGTTCCACACATCGAACATCATGCTCTCTAAACCGGTCGAACTCTTCGCCGTAAATTCATCCGCGAAATAGGTCAATGTCAAACCGTTCTGATGAAAAGCCATCCAGAAGAAAATCACAACAGCGAAAACCAGACACAATGCGATGATGCGGTCTTTCGTTTCACGCGGTGAAAGTTCTTCCACCTGTGTGGCTTTTGCCTCTCCTTTCTGTTGCGTTGTTCCTCCCTCCACATGCTTAAACGTGCGGCGGAATGTATAATAAATGGCCATCGACACAATCAAAGAGGCACAAGCCACAGCAAAGGCAAAACGATAGGAATCGTTCACACTTACTCCCAATTTCGTTTGCGCATAGTCCATGATTTCCACAGCAGCGGTCGGAGCGAACAAGGCACCAATGTTAATTGCCATATAAAAGATACTGAACGCCGAATCACGCTTGGATGCATATTCCGGCGAGTCGTATAGATTCCCGACCATCACTTGCAGATTTCCTTTGAAAAGCCCCGTCCCCGAACTGATAACCAAAAGGGCAGCAAACATACAGACCAATGCAAGCGTACCGCCTCCCAAAGGCAACGCCAACAGAACATAACCGGCAAACATGGCAATAATACCAATCGTCACCATTTTCCCATATCCAAACTTATCGGCCAAAATGCCCCCGATAAATGGCAGAAAATAAACCAATGCCAGAAATGTCGAATAAATCGTCCCTGCCATACCGGGCGACAGGCCAAAATTAGCTTTCAAGAAAAGTACAAAAATCGCAAGCATCGTGTAATATCCGAACCGCTCGCCCGTGTTTGCCAAGGCTAATGCATATAACCCCTTCGGTTGTCCTTCAAACATAAGAAATAAATTGTTAAATGATTAGATAAATGTTTACTGAATGATTTGTTTTATCGCGCCTGTTTCCGGATAGAAATAGACTTTCACCGGAGCTTTTTTATCTTCAAACATGACCGGAGCCAATCCTTCCCGCGTACCAAATTGAGTGATTTGAACTTCGCCTTTATAAAGCGTTTTCTTGTTCAAGCTAATTTCGACGAGAGCCTTTCCCGGAACATTATAAATAATTCCTTTCAACGATTTTTCTTTTTTCTCTGCCTCTTTCGGCTCCAGATCCGGTGCACGGTCGATAGCCGTCAGATTTATATAAACCGGAGCGCCGCCCAAATCGTCTGCATCCACAATTCCCAACTGAGGTGAAAAACGGAAAAGAACCTCCTTTTCCAAATTATCAAATGGGACGATTGTCACTTCATACATATCTGTTTCTTTGGTTCGCACCCCTGTAAACAGATTCGTCAACGCCTGTTCCTGCGCTTCCAGTTGTTGAATGACCAACTTCATCGACTCGCCATCAGGCGGCAGATTGTCCGCATCGCCTGTTAAAATATTCAGCCGGCTCTCCCGGATACGGTAAATCTGTTTGGCCGCCACTTCCGCCTGTCGCGCCGTCGACCCGGCAATCAACAATTCTTCTGAGAAGACAGAAGCATCTGCCACCTTGACCGATGCCGACGTCTTCTTTTCCGGAACTGCATCCGGAGCAACTTGCGGCGCTTCATATTCCGCATTGATGGAACAGAGCAGTCCTTCTTCCGTCAAACACGCATAGGGGGCAACCGTCCCTGCTTTGAACTCTACGATATAAGTATTATCCGGATCGGGTATACCTTTGTTTATCAAACCGACTTTACCCAGTTCATAATAGACCTTATCCGCAGTGATTACATCTTTTATGCCCAAATATTTCTCTGCATATTTATAATAAGGCCCGACCTTACACGTCACTTTTGTTACTTCCGCCTCCACGATGAGTGAGGTTTTCGGAAGCGTGTAAGATATACCGAAATTATTTGCTTTAACGGCATTCTTTTTGACGACTTTCGTCTGTGCCACAACGGGTAAACAGAGGAACAGACCGATCACAAGAAACCAATTCTTCATATACTTTATTTATTAATCTCATTCAAATGATTGCACAAAACTATGAAACATTTTATTAAAAACCAACCGTTTTAACCGAATCATCGGATTTGTTTGAAGGCCATGCCCAACATGTCGGTGATATCACTGGCCACCATGCTAATTTCCGTATGGCTCTTCGCCGCCAAGTCGCCGGCCAATCCGTGCAAGTACACACCGGCCACCGCTGCCGTCTCCGGTTCCAAGCCTTGCGCCAACAACCCCAATATCACGCCCGTCAGCACGTCTCCGCTTCCTGCCGTTGCCATACCAGGATTGCCCGTACTATTAAAATACACTTTGCCATTGCTCGTACAAACAGCCGTATAAGCTCCTTTCAGAACAAGACACACCTGATTCTCTTGAGCAAAGGTCTGGGCTTTCATCAGCCGTTCATACGAAGAGCGGCTTTCACCCGCCAACCGGTCAAATTCTTTCGGATGAGGAGTCAATATGCTGCGTGGCGGCAACCGTTTCAGCCATTCTCTGTGCCCGGCCAACAAGTTAAGCGCATCAGCATCCACAACCAAAGGCTTTTCCACCACCTGAAGCAGGTGTGTAAAGGCTTTCAAAGAATCCGCATGCGTGCCCAATCCCGGTCCGATACCAATCGCGGCATACGCACTGGTATCTGAAATAAAAGAGAAATGGTCGGCGTTCGTGTCCAAATCCACCATTGCTTCCGGGAATGCCGTTTGCAAAACCGTTTCGCCTTTTTGCGGCACGTGTACAGTAAGCAACCCCGCCCCACTCCTGAGGCAAGCACGGGCAGCCAAAAGCGCCGCCCCCATCTTCCCCCGACTGCCGGCAATCAGCAACGCATGTCCAAACATCCCCTTATGCGCAAAACAGGGGCGTGGCGGGAAAACATATTCCAAATCCTTCTCGTCAATCAGGGCAAACGGCGTAGGCATCCCTTCCACCGCATCCGGATGCAGCAAAATATCCAACATTTTCCATCTGCCGACATACTCGGCATTTTCGGCCAACAGAAAAGACAACTTCGGGAAACCGAACGAAAAAGTCCAGTCGGCCCTCACAATCGCCTCCGGTTCGTTCCGCCGGTTGTCTTCGCCAAACAAGCCAGACGGAATATCGACCGAAACGACTGTCGTATCCGATTGGTTGATATACTTCACCAAAGCGGCAAATCCGCCGGACAACGGGCGGCTCAACCCGGAACCAAACAGCCCGTCGACCACAATGTCATACGCAGCCAAGTCCGGCATATTGACATTACCTGCCGCAACTTCAACAAATTTTGCCCTGCCCGCCAATTGCAGCAACCGTTCCCGGTTTTGTTCACATTCCGGCGAAAGGCGCGAAGAGGGATTGAACAAATAGCTTTCCACCCTATAACCGGCCTCTATCAGTTGCCGGGCGATGGCCAGCGCGTCTGCCCCGTTGTTCCCCTGTCCGGCAAATACAATGACGCGCATCTGCTTATTAAAATGCCGGCAAAACTCTCTCGTAAAAGCGGTTGCCGCACGCTCCACTAAGTCGATGGATTCTATCGGCTCGTATTGGATGGTGTAACGGTCTAACTCACGAACTTTGTCTGTTGAAAATATCTTTATCATTACATCTATCTTTTTCTATCAAAAAAACGGAGTTACAAACTTAGATAAAATTCTGCGACTTTTTTCTCGGCAGGAAACAAAAGTTTCCCGCCGAAGAAACTTTTGTTTCCTGCCGAGAAAATTATCTCACTTTTTTCTTGCATTTCTGCAAAAAGTAGTATTTTTGCAGCATAATAAAAACAAAAAGACAGCATGACGCGATTTAGCTTTACATATTACTTTTATTACTTTTACTTTGGCAAGGTGAAGGCAGGAGTTTGTATGTAAAGCATTGATGATTGAAAGCATGTATCAATAAACTGAATATAAGTCCTGCCGGTTGCGGTGGGACTTTTTTTGATACATACACACAGACAAGATAATTAAAAAGGAAACAAAATATGAACAAAAAAGTCGCCATTCAAGGCATCGCGGGTTCTTATCACGATATAGCAGCCCGGAATTATTTCGAAGGAGAAGAAATTGACATCGTCCCGTGTAATACCTTCAAGGAGGTAATCACCACCATCAAAAAAGACCCTTCGGTCTTGGGCATGATGGCTATCGAAAATACCATCGCGGGGAGTCTTTTGCAAAACCACGAACTGATTCGGGAAAGCGGATTCCAAATCATCGGGGAATACAAACTGCGTATTTCGCATTCTTTGGTTGCCCTGCCGGGAACCAACATCCACGACGTGACGGAAATCAACTCTCACCCGATAGCCTTGATGCAATGCGCCGAATTTCTGGATAAACTGCCCCATGTGAAGATGGTCGAAAAAGAGGATACGGCCCTTAGCGCCAAGTGGATTTCGGAGAACCGGCTGGAAGGGCATGCCGCCATCTGCGGTAAATATGCCGCCCGGATTTACCACATGGAGATTCTGGCTGAGGGTATCGAGACGAACAAGCGGAACTTCACCCGTTTCCTCGCCATCGCCGACCGCTGGGTGGCAGACGAGTTAGTGCGCAATGAAGACAAGAATAAGGCCTCTGTCGTCTTCGCTCTCCCCCACACGGCAGGGAGCCTCTCCAAAGTGCTTTCCGTCCTCTCTTTCTACGACATGAACCTCTCGAAGATACAGTCCCTGCCTCTCATCGGGCGGGAATGGGAATACCAATTTTACATCAACCTCACATTCACCGACTATCTGCGCTACCGACAGGCGTTAGACGCAATCAGACCATTGACAAAGGATTTAAAAATATTAGGAGAATATGCAGAAGGAAAGCAAAGCGTATAGCATCAAACCCGCCAACCGGGTAAACAGCGTGCAAGAATACTACTTCTCGCGGAAACTGAAGGAAGTAGCAGAAATGAATGCCGCAGGCAAAAACGTAATCAATCTGGGGGTAGGGAGCCCAGACCTCCCGCCGTCGGAGCAGACCATCGAAACGCTCTGTCAACATGCCCGCCATCCGGAAGAACACGGCTACCAACCCTATATCGGTATTCCGGAACTACGGAAAGGGTTCGCCGACTGGTATAAACGTTGGTATGACGTCGAACTCGACCCCAAAACCGAAATACAACCTCTTATCGGTTCTAAAGAGGGGATTCTCCATATCTCACTGGCCTTCCTCAATCCGGGCGACGGTGTCTTGGTGCCCAATCCGGGTTACCCGACTTACAGCTCGGTAAGCAAACTGGTAGAGGCGCGACTGATTCCGTATGACCTGAAAGAAGAAAGGGGTTGGCAACCCGACTTCGACGCGCTGGAGCGCGTCGACCTGTCCGGTGTCAAACTGATGTGGACCAACTACCCGAATATGCCGACGGGCGCCAATGCCAGCCGGGAGCTGTACGAGGAGCTGGTCGCTTTCGGGAAGAAGCACCACATCATCATCTGCAACGACAATCCCTACAGCTTCATCCTCAATGAACATCCGCTGAGTATCCTCTCCGTGCCGGGCGCAAAAGAGATTTGCATCGAACTGAACTCGATGAGCAAGGCTCACAACATGCCGGGTTGGCGCATGGCGATGCTCACGTCAAACGCGCAATTTGTGCAATGGGTCTTGAAAGTAAAGAGCAACATCGACTCCGGCCAGTTCAAGCCCATGCAATATGCCGCAGTCAAGGCTTTGTCCGCACCTAAGGAATGGTATGACAACATGAACCGCGTCTACCGGAGCCGCCGCGACCTGGCGGGGCAAATCATGCATGCACTCGGTTGTGCTTACGACGAACGGCAGGTCGGGATGTTCCTCTGGGGCAGGATACCCGACAGCGCAGCGGGCAGCGAAGCCATCGCCGACAAGGTACTGTACGAAGCTCATGTCTTCCTGACACCCGGTTTCATCTTCGGCAGCAACGGCGAACGCTATATCCGTATCTCGCTCTGCTGTAAAAACGAAGTACTGAAAGATGCGCTTGAGAGAATAAAAAATATATAGTAACAAATAAAACAGAAATCTTTATGGAAATGAAATTCGAATCAATCATGTTGCCGGGAATAGACCCGCAACGGCCTGTCGTAATCGCCGGTCCTTGTAGCGCCGAGACAGAAGAGCAGGTAATGGAAACCGCCCGTAGTCTGGCCGACAGAGGTATTAAGATCTTCCGCGCCGGGATTTGGAAACCGCGTACGAAACCGGGAGGTTTCGAGGGTATCGGTGCCAAAGGCTTGGCTTGGCTCAAACAGGTCAAACAAGAGACCGGTATGTATGTCACAACCGAAGTAGCTACCAAAGACCACGTCTTCGAAGCGCTGAAAGCCGGTGTCGACCTCCTTTGGATCGGAGCACGCACGACCGTCAACCCCTTTGCCGTACAGGAAATCGCCGATGCGCTCAAAGGAGTGGACATCCCCGTCCTTATCAAGAACCCGGTCAACCCCGATTTGGAACTGTGGATCGGTGCGTTCCAACGCCTCTACAGCGCAGGTATCCACCGGTTGGCAGCCATCCATCGCGGATTCAGCACGTATGACAAGAAGATGTACCGTAACCTCCCGCTCTGGCACATTCCCATCGAACTGCACCGCCGTTTCCCCGACTTGCCCATCTTCTGTGACCCGAGCCACATCAGTGGCAAGCGCGAACTGATTGCGCCGCTCTGCCAGCAGGCAATGGACTTGAGCTTCAACGGGCTGATTATCGAGTCGCACTGTAATCCGGATGCCGCATGGAGTGATGCCGCGCAACAGATTACGCCGGACGTGCTGGACTACGTGCTGAACCTCTTGGTGATTCGCGACTCCACGCAGACGACCGAGAACCTGACCGAACTGCGCCGCCAAATCGACGGTATCGACGAGCAGATGCTTGAGCTCCTCGCCAAACGGATGCGTATCTCACGTGAGATTGGCGTCTACAAGAAAGAGCACAATATGCCCATCCTCCAGGCACCGCGCTACAGCGAGATTCTGGAGAAACGTTCCAACATGGGCGAACAGATGGAACTGAACACAGACTTTGTCAAAGAAATCCTGAAAGAAATCCACGAAGAATCTGTCCGCCAGCAGATGATCATTATGAATGAACAGCAAGTCGAAGGGAAATGAAAATATTGATTTTAGGTGCCGGAAAGATGGGTTCTTTCTTCACCGACCTGTTAAGTTTTGACCACGAAGTAGCCGTGCTGGAAAACGACCCCAAACGGATGCGTTTCATCTACAACGCGCTCCGTATGCAGACCCCTGAAGAGGTGGCAGCGTTTAAACCCGAACTGGTCATCAACTGCGTGACACTGTGTTACACCATTGAAGCCTTCCAGAGCGTCATGCCCTACCTGCCCCCCTATTGCATCATCTCGGACATCGCCTCCGTCAAGACACACCTGAAGGAATTTTACGAGACGTGCGGTTTCCCCTACGTCTCCACCCACCCGATGTTCGGACCCACCTTTGCCAACTTAGGACAGCTGGAGAATGAAAACACCATCATCATCTTCGAAGGCGACCATCTGGGCAAAATCTTCTTCAAAGACATCTACACAAGCCTGCACTTGCACATCTGCGAATATACGTTCGAGGAACACGACAAGGTGGTCGCCTACTCGCTGGGCATCCCCTTCGCCTCCACGATGGTGTTTGCCGCCACGATGAAGCATCAGGATGCGCCGGGTACGACCTTCAAGCGGCACATGAAAATCGCGCGCGGCCTGCTCTCCGAAGACGATTACCTGCTGACGGAAATCCTCTTCAACCCCCGCACGCCGCACCAGATTGCCCGCATCCAAGAAGAACTCGGCATCCTACAGGAAATCATCAAAGAAAAGGACACCGCAAAGATGAAGGAATACCTGACCAAAATCAGGAAAAACATCGAATAATTGATTTTATCAAACATTGTAGAGACGTGGCGTGCCGCGTCTCTACAACACTAATAGGGAAAGACATAAAATGCAAACACATCCGGCGTAATGGGCAAGTAGGACAGATCTTTTTTCGACTTCAAATAATAAGGGATATTCAGTAAATGTTCCCAAAACTAAGATGGCATATGAAGATGATAGAGC
>CAYXIX010000046.1:0-14838 GCA_964465405.1 uncultured Parabacteroides sp.
TTTTTTCGTAATACGTTTCGAGACCTCTGCAAAAGTCCATTTTGCATCCAAATCACAAAATATCATATACTGATTATCAACAAGTTCGCCAGTTAACGTTCTATTATTGGAGTAGTTTTGCAGAGGTCTTTTCGCCGGCGTGCATACGGACGACCGCCTGCCGGTCTCCACCAAAGAGCAGGACACGATTGTCGCCAAATCGCCGGCCGACATTTATCCGGAATATTTCCTGATTCGTGTCAACGAGTTTAACCGGGTGGCGGTTACCCCTTTGGAAGAGTGGGTGAATTACCTGAAAACAGAGGTTATCGCACCGGACACGCAAACATCCGGACTGGCGGAAGCGCGTAAAAAATTGGTCTATTACAACATGACGGACGAGGAATGTTACGCGTATGACAAACATATCGACGCTGTCCGCATCCAAAACGACGTATTGAACACTGCCAAGCAGGAAGGACTGGAAGAGGGTTGCGCGGAAGGCCAGCGGGGAACAAACCCTTGCCCAGCAAATGAAAGCGAATGAGGAACCGATTGATAAAATCGCCCAATATACCGGCTTGACAGAAGAGGAGCTTAAAACAACTGTAGCGACCCAGGCGTCTCCCCCTTCAAGTGAAAGGAGACGCACATTCTTCACGAAAAAAAATCCCCCTACATACGTTTTCGCCTATTTCTGCGTTATAATAAGCGTGAATGATTAGAGGTACTTGAAAATATGATCGAATATATCAAGGGGGAAATTGTGGAGCTAACGCCCGCCCGGATGGTTTTAGAGTGTGCCGGGATTGGGTATGAACTGAATATATCCCTCAATACATATAGTTTTTATAACGGGAAACAGACGGGGAAGGTGTTCGTGTATGAAATCATCCGCGAAGACGCCCATTTGCTGTACGGCTTTGCCGACCAGACGGAACGCGAACTGTTCCTGATGCTCACCTCCGTCTCAAGCGTGGGACCCAACACCGCCCGGATGATTCTCTCGTCGCTCTCGCCGGCCGAACTAATCCGGGTCATCGACGAAAAAGATGAAAACACGCTGACAGCCGTGAAAGGAATCGGGCTGAAAACGGCCCAACGCATCATCGTCGACCTGAAAAACAAAGTCAAACCGGTCGAAGGGATGGCAACAGCAAAGGGGGAAACGGTCGTCGCGCATTCGTCCGCCGGCGAAGAGGCGGTCGCCGCACTCGTGATGCTGGGCTTCCAAAAGGCGGCTTCGCAGAAAGTTGTCAACTCTATTTTGAAGAGTTCGCCGGCACTGGCTGTCGAACAGGTCATAAAAACGGCTTTAAGGATGTTGTAACGCGCGTACAAAAGGGCATCGCACGCAACATCCATTCGTCGATATGAGAAAAACACTAAAATACATAGGTTGGATAATTGGGTTGTTGTTTGTGGTCGGGCTGTATTCTTCATTGAATGCGGACTTCCTGACCTATACGCAGGTGCTGCCCGAAATCTCGCTGGATGTCGAGCCGGGGGAAATGGTTCAGCAGCCGGAAGATACGGTTCGGCAGCCAAAAACACGCTTCCCGGTGGCCAAAACTGTCCCGGAGAAATATGAAGACATTGTCAAACAATCGCCGGCAGACCTGAAAACGCCCGAGAATGTCAAGACAACCATCGAATACGACATCGAGACAGGGACATATGTTGTGCGCACCAAGCTGGGCGACGCCGACCTGACGACACCCTTCTCGCTGACCCCCGAAGAGTATCAGGACTACAGTCTCCAGAAGTCCATCCAATCCTACTATCGGCAAAAAAATGAAGAGGAGTTCCAAAAGGAGGTCAACAAACAGTTCAACCTGACCGACATGCAGTTCAACATCGGCGCGGCCGAGCGCATCTTCGGGCCGGGCGGAGTACGTGTGCGGACGCAAGGTTCGGCAGAGGTCGAAGTCGGATTGAAACAAAACAAGACCCAGAACCCGTCGCTGCCGGAACGGGCGCGAAACCGCACCTTCTTCAACTTTGACGAGAACGTGCAGCTCAACGTACAGGCCTCCGTCGGGAGCAAGGTAAACTTCGACATGAACTATAACACCGAGACCTCTTTCGACTTCGACTCGAGGAAACTGAAACTTGCCTACACCGGCGAGGAAGACGAAATCATCAAGTCGCTGGAGGCCGGCAACGTGAGCATGACGACCAGCAACTCGCTCATCAACGGGGGAGCCGCCCTGTTCGGTATGAAAGCAGACCTGCAATTTGGGAAACTGCGGGTCAATGCGTTGTTCGCTCAACAGGAATCGGAGTCGCAAACCGTCAACTCCAAAGGGGGAGCACAGACCAAACCGTTCGAATTGACCATCGACCAGTATGACGAGAACCGCCACTTCTTCCTTTCGCACTATTTCCGCAACCGGTATGACGAGGCGGTGCGGAATCTGCCCTCAGTCTCTTCGCCCGTCAAAATCAGCAAAATCGAAGTTTGGGTGACCAACAAGCGGGGGAATTATGACCAAGCACGCAACATCGTCGCCTTCGCCGACTTGGCCGAGCACGAGCGGAACCATATCTACAATACAACGCAGGTACAGCCGTCGGGCAGCCTGCACATCCCCTATAACAACGCCAACACGCTCTACAACACACTGAACCAACAATACGCCGGCGCACGCGACATCAGCACCGTCAACCAAGCCATCGGCAGCACCTTCGTCAACGGGACGGAATATGAGAAAGTAGAAAGCGCCCGCCTGCTCGACGAGTCGGAATATACGGTCAATACGCAACTGGGATACATCTCGCTGAACACGCAGCTGCAGGCAGACGAGGTGCTGGGCGTCGCCTACAACTTCACCTATTCGGACGGGAGAACGTATCAAGTCGGCGAGTTCTCGACCGATAACCCTTCGTCGACAACCGCCTGCCTGTATGTCAAACTGTTAAAAGGCACCTCCATGTCGCCCAATATGCCTTTCTGGGACTTGATGATGAAAAACGTCTATTCGCTGGGCGCCTATTCCGTACAGAAAGATAAGTTCAGGCTGAACGTCATGTATCAGAGCGACACGACGGGGACTTATGTCAATTACATCCCCGAAGGGGCCATTGCCAACCAGATTCTGTTGCGGGTCTTGAACTTGGACAACCTAGACTCGAACAACGAACGCCACGCGGACGGTATCTTCGACTTTGTGGAGGGCTACACGGTGTTGTCAGACAACGGGAAAATCATCTTCCCTTGCGTCGAGCCGTTCGGTTCCTACCTGCGGGAGCAAATCGGCAACGATGCCATCGCCGACAAGTATGTCTACCAAGAACTATACGACTCGACCTTGACTACCGCCCGCCAAATAGCCGAAAAAAACAAGTTCATCCTGCAAGGCGAATACAAGGCGTCGTCGGGTGCGGAGATACAACTGGGCGCCTCCAACGTGGCGCGCGGTTCAGTCAAGGTGACGGCAAGCGGGGCGGTACTGACGGAAAACGTGGACTATGTGGTCGACTACACGTCGGGGGTCGTCACCATCCTCAACGAGAGCATCATCGCCGCCGGGACGCCAATCAGCGTCTCGCTGGAAAACCAGACGGTCTACAACATGCAACGCAAAACGATGATGGGGCTCGATTTGAACTACCAGTTCAACCCCAATCTAATGGTAGGTGCCACCATCATGCACCTCTCCGAAATGCCACTCACGACCAAGACCGTGATGGGCGACGAGTCAATCAAGAACACGCTCTGGGGCGTCAATATGTCCTACAAAGGCGAAAGCCAGTGGCTGACCAACATGTTCGACAAACTGCCGCTGCTGAACCTGAGCAAACCCAGCCAGATAGCATTCAACGCCGAGTTCGCCCACCTGATTGCCGGACATTATGAGAACGACCAAACAGGCGGCTACTCCTACTTGGACGACTTCGAATCGACGCAAAGCAGCTTCGACCTCTCTGACCCTTATCCGTGGCAACTCTCCAGCGTCCCGACAAACGACGGGACGCAGATGTTTCAAGGAGCCGACCTCGTCAACAACATCGACTATGGGAAGAGCCGCGCTTTACTGGCTTGGTACACCATTGACGGGCTCTTCACGCGCGAAAACTCATCGACACGACCGGACCACATCACGCGCGACGACCTCTCCAATCATTACGTCCGCGCTGTTTACACAGACGAACTTTTTCCCGAACGGCAGCAGACCATCAGCGAAAGCAGTACGCTGAACATCCTGAACATGGCTTATTATCCCAACGAACGCGGCCCCTATAACTTAGACGCCGACAACATCAACCCCGACGGAACCCTGCTATATCCGGAAACACGCTTCGGCGGCATGATGCGCAAAATTGACCAAAGCGACTTCGAGACCGCCAACGTCGAATACATTGAGTTCTGGCTGATGGATCCGTTTATCTACGACAGGCAAACGACCGGCGGCAAACTCTATTTCAACTTAGGCGAAATCTCGGAAGACATACTGAAAGACGAAAAGAAATTTTTCGAGAACGGGCTGCCCATCGACGGCGACACGACCAAGATAGACTACACCGTCTGGGGGAAAGTGCCCAAACAGCAAAGCACGGTGTATGCCTTCGACAATACGGCCGGCGCACGCCAGTTGCAGGACGTGGGACTGAACGGCCTCTCATCCGAAGAAGAGCTAACCTACCCGGCTTATCAGAACTACCTCAACCAACTGCGCCAGCGGCTCAGTGCCGAGACCATCTCCGAGATGGAAAACGACCCCTTGCAGCTGTCGCCCTTCTTCAACCCGTCGGGTGACAAATTCCACTATTTCAGGGGGTCTGACTACGACGCACAGCAGGTGGACATCCTCACCCGCTACAAACGCTACAACGGGACGGAAGGGAATTCAAGAGACATCGACGAGACCAACGAACGATACAGCACGGCGTCGAAAACCGTGCCCGACGTGGAAGACATCAACCAAGACAATACGCTCAACGAGAACGAGAAGTATTATGAATACATGATCAGGCTGACACCGTCTGACACCATCGTGGGCGAGAACTTCATCGCCGACAAACGGGTGTCGAACGTCCGCCTGCCCAACGGGCAACGCGAATCGGTCACTTGGTACCAATTCAAAATCCCAATCAAACAGTATCAACAGAGAATCGGCGGCATCAGCGACTTCAAGACCATCCGGTTCATGCGGATGTATATGACCGGGTTCCGCGAACCGGTCGTGCTACGTTTCGGAACCCTCCAGCTGGTATGCGGCGAATGGCGCACATACGAACAAGATTTGTCAGACCCGCAAATGCCCCCTACGGTCAGAGGACAACTGGAGGTATCGACCGTCAACATCGAAGAGAACAGCGACCGCGACCCCGTCAGCTACACCCTGCCGCCGGGCGTCACGCGCGTGTTAGACCCCAGCCAACCGCAAATCCGTCAGGAAAACGAACAGGCTATTTCCTTGAAGGTGACAGACCTCGCGGCAATGGACGCGCGTGCCATCTACAAAAACACCAACTACGACCTGCGGCAGTACAAACGCCTGCAACTGTTTGCCCATGCCGAAGCGCCCCTCTTGGATATATACAACTTACAGAGTGGCGAGCTGTCCGTGTTCTTACGGTTAGGTTCCGATTATAAAAACAACTACTATGAATATGAGGTGCCGCTGAAACTGACCCCGCACGGCGACTACCGGTATGACAACCCGGAAGACCAAGAAACCGTGTGGCCTTCCGAAAACATGTTGAACTTCAGCTTGGAGACATTGACCAACCTCAAACAGGAACGGAACCGGCAAAAGCGCT
The DNA here is from genome assembly GCA_964465405.1 of uncultured Parabacteroides sp. Lineage (GTDB taxonomy): Bacteria > Bacteroidota > Bacteroidia > Bacteroidales > Tannerellaceae > Parabacteroides. Next base: position 5,746 of record CAYXIX010000046.1, read on the forward strand.
CGGGCGAAAACGGAGTGACCTTTCAAACCGTCTTTTCGAGTACGGACCCCGACAATGAGCGTAATACCATCCGCATCAAGGGTAATCCCAGTTTGGCAGAGGTTAAAACCATCATGATCGGTATCCGCAACAACTCGACGGACATCAAGAGCGGAGAAGTCTGGATCAACGAACTGCGCCTGACCGACTTCAACGAAGAGGGGGGATGGGCTGCCAATGCGAACCTGAACGTGGCGCTCTCGGATTTGGGTACGGTCAATGTGGCCGGACGCATCGAGACGGCCGGATTCGGCGCACTGGACCAATCGCTCAACGAACGGCGCATGGAAGACTTCAAGCAATACAGCATCGCCACCTCCATCGAGCTGGGCAAGCTCTTCCCCGAGCAGGCGCAGGTCAGCATCCCGTTCTACTACGCCTATTCGCGGGAGACCTATGACCCCAAATACAACCCGCTCGACCAAGATATCGAGCTGAAAGACGCCATCGAAAACGCCGAGACGCAGGCGGAGAAAGACTCCATCCGCAGCTACGCGCAAGACCGGACAGTCATCAAAAGCATTTCGTTCAACAACGTGCGGGTAAACATCAAGAGCAAGAACCCGATGCCTTACGACCCGGCGAACTTCACCTTCGGCTATTCGTACAGCATCAACGACAAGAAAAACCCTGAGACGGAATATGAGACGACCAAAGACTACCGGGCGAACTTCGCATACAGCTACATCCCCTACATGAAGTCGCTCAAGCCCTTCGACAAGCTGCTGAAGAAGAACAACGGGTACACGCGCCTTGCCAAGCAGCTGGCGTTCAACCTCACCCCTTCTATCAACTTTCAGACGGTCATGACGCGCAATTATTATGAAATCAAGCTGCGCGACTTGGTAGGGGCGACGACGAGCGTCTCTAACGACATCCCGGTCACCTTCAGCCAGAACTTCTATTGGGACCGTGCGTTCAACCTCAACTGGGCGTTCACCAACAACTTGAACATCACCTTCACCTCCGGCACCAACGCACGCATCGAGGAGCCATACGTGCAGGTCAACAAGGAGCTGAACCCCGACGACTACCAGCTTTGGAAAGATTCCGTCAAACGCAGCATCGCCGATCTCGGCACGCCGATACAGTATGACCAGCAGTTCATGGCCACGTGGCAACTGCCTCTGCAACAAATCCCGGTCTTGGACTGGACGAACGCATCGCTGAGCTATAACGCGACCTACAACTGGGAACGGGGCGCCACCGCCGTCAGCGAAGAGCTGGAGATTGGGAACACCATCAAGAACCAGCGGCAGTTCGACCTGCAAGGTAACCTCAACTTCCTCTCCTTGTACAACAAGAACAAGTATCTGAAGAAAATCAACCAGAAGTTCAGCAGCACGTCGCGCACCAACACCCGTTCCCAGCAGAAGAAGGAGCCGAAGAAGCTGGAGAAAGAGGTCACCCTCAGCCCCGACAGCGGCGTCATCGTCCAACATGGCATGTTCACCAAGAAGGTACAGATACGCGCACGCGGTGCCGACGGCAAGCTGTACAAAATCAAGTACAAGCCCATCAACTACGCGCAGGTACGCATCCTGAACCAAGACACCGCCCACCTGAAGCTCACTATCTATCCCGGTGCCTCCCGCTCGGAAGACCTGCTCAACAAGGCGGCCGAATACGGTTCGCGCATCCTGATGATGTTGCGCCGCGTCAACGTACAGTACACCAACTCGGCAGGTATGATGCTGCCCGGTTTCCGGCCGGAGATAGGCGACATGTTCGGGCAGCGGAAGACCTCGTTCGGCTTCACGCCCGGCATCGGCTTCGCATTCGGGCAGGTAGACCGCAGCTATATCGACGACGTGGCAGAGAGAGGCTGGCTGGTCACGAACACCGAGAGCAACTTGAACCCCGCCGTCATCACCGGCACCAAGAACCTCAACATCCGCGCCACGCTGGAACCCATACCGGGACTGAAAATCGACCTCAACGCGCTCCGCAACGACACGCGCAACACCGAGATACAGTATTATTATGACGGTATGCCCGAAATCATGGGCGGTAACTTCACGATGACCACCGTCGCATTGGGCAGTGCCTTCGGCGGGAGCGGCAACGCGCAGAACGGCTACGCATCGAAAGCATTCGACAAGTTCCTTTCCTACCGCGAAACCATCGCCGCACGCCTCGAAAGCATGTACTCCCGCCTGAACTACCCGAACACGGGCTTCATACAGGAACAGGGACTCGGCGGGCAACCTTACAATCCCGGCCCGGAGGGGGAGAACGGCGTCAGCCCCAACTCTGCCGACGTACTCATCCCCGCATTCCTCGCCGCCTACACAGGGAAAGACCCGAACAGCATCGCGCTGACGGCATTCCCCTCGCTCAAAAGCATGTTGCCCAACTGGAGCGCGACGTACGACGGGCTGATTCGCATCCCCGCCATCAAACGCCACTTCAAGAGCATCACGCTGAGCCACCGCTATAGCTGCACCTACACGGTCGGTGCCTTCACCTCGTTTCTCGGGTGGGTAGATGCCGAGCAAGACGGGTTGGGCTACATCCAATCCATCCTGAACGACAACCCTACCCCCTCGTCGCCCTATTCCATCTCCTCCGTGAGCATCACCGAAGCGTTCAACCCGCTCATCGGTGCCGACGCCACGCTTTTGAACAACATCACTGTCAGCGCCGACTACTCAACGACGCGCAACCTCTCGCTCAATGTCACCTCCTACCAGCTGGTCGAGTCGCTCTCGAAGAAGATGACCGTCAGCATCGGTTATAAATATGCCGAGTTTAACAAGGTGTTGGGGACGAAGAAGACGCGCGACTTCAGCAACGACCTCACGGTGCGCTTAGACTTCTCGTACAACAAGATGCAGTCGCTCATACGCGGCATCGACACGCGCCTGACGCAGGCGACGAGCGGCAACGTGGCGAAGACCATCCAGTTCTCGGCCGACTACGGGCTGAGCCGCGCCCTCACTGTCTGCGCCTTCTACGACCAGCAAATCAACGTGCCACTCATCTCAAGCGCCTCCTACCCGACCTCTAACTCCAACTACGGCATCAGCCTGCGGTTCTCGCTGGCGCAATGATTTAAGTGCCATTGATTTAATGTGCTAATATGCCAATGTGCCAATATCCAACCCTCAATGGGAATAGATATTGGCACATTGACTCATTGGCACACTAGCACATTATTAACGCTCCCGCCTAACCCAATTCTCAATCAGGATACCCGACAAATTCTTAAAGTCTTTCTGGTTCTCAGTCACCATTACCATATTAAAAGTGAACGCCGTACACCCAATCAACAAATCGGCTACTGTCAAATTAGAAGTGTAAGGTTACACTTCTAACTTGACAGTAACGAAGCTTATAATCTCGTATATGCTAGTAGAAATGCATTATTTTTTCCATTGCCTCTTTTTCCGCTTTTTTGAAGACATCTTCCATCTTGACAGGGTTTCCGCCCAAACGTTTGCTTTCATTGGAGGCCTCCATGAAGGTAAACAACTCGATGGTCTCTTCCGGGCTTACAGGCATTTCTTTCGTCTTAAAAAATTTCAAGATTTCAGTCAACAGGCAACCGTACCCCTCATAACCACCGGCATTGACAGCACCTGAATCACAAATCGCGATACCTCCATAAATGTGTTTCCCCGTTCGTGTTCCCCTAAACGTGCCGATCCTGCCATCGTCCCAAAGTCCAACAACCACATCCGTCCCTTCGGACGACATACGGGACACTTCCTGACAACCCGTTCCCATGAGCGTGTATAAAATCTCCACGCCGTGTATGCCGTACCAGGAGAAGTCGGGGTGCGAAGGTTCTCCCTGAGCCGGAGAGAAACAGTCGGCCCCAAGCACCTTGCCGTGTACGCCGTTTCTAATCTCCACGTTTTTCGGAACGAAGCGTAAAGCGGAAGAAGAAAAGACAGGCACTCCATAATGTTCCGCCAGCTCGAAGATGGCAATCGCGTCCACCAGGCCGGCTGCCACCGGTTTGTCGATGAACATCGTCTTTCCGCTCTTGAGCACTTCAACCGCTTGTTCCAAATGCAGGTTCCCGTCATTGGTTTCCAGCATCACGCAGTCCACCTTTTCCAGCAGCTCCGCGATGGAAGAGACAATCTCCACCCCGTTTTCCTTCACCCTTTCCGTATAGATCGGTATACGGCGGTAACTGTTTTCTATGGTTTTCGAGCCGTACGGGTAAGCGGCCACCACCCGGAACCCCTGATGTTCCGGTTTGGGGTCATCACTGTTCAACAATTCCACAAACGCCGGCGAGTGGGAGGTGTCCAAACCGATGATGCCCACTTTGATTACCCCTTCCTGGGCCCGCAACACCCAACTCGACATACATAACAAACAAATCGTAATTAAAAGTCCGTTCTTCATACTTCATATCCATTTATTGCATTAATAATTCGGCGCTTTCCGGATCCAGATACAGCACAGCATGTTCTTTTGTCCTCAAAATGCTGGCGGGACAGGATTCGCTGACGGGGCCGTTCACCGTCTCGTACACAGCCATTTTCTTTGTTTGGGAAGGCACGATGCAAAACATGTATCGGGCAGCCAGCAATGAAGGTATGGTCAAAGTCAGAGCATGCGTCGGAACCTCCTCCAAAGAAGAAAAACAAGCGTCATGCACCTGCTGCATCCTGCATTTCCCGTCCAACTCCACCACTTTGACCTTTTCAGGATCGTTGAAGTCCGCCACATGGGGGTCATTGAACGCGATGTGTCCGTTTTCCCCGATTCCCAGACAAACGATATCCGGCGGGAACTGTTCCAGCAAAGAGGCATATCGACGGCATTCTTCCGCAAGGTCTGAGGCTTTCCCGTCCAGGTAAAAGACGGAACGGAACGGGACTAATCCGAAAATGCGTTCACGCAGGAAAGTCCCGAAACTCTGCGGCATTCCGACGCCCAGACCCGCGTATTCGTCCATATGGAACGCGTTCACCCGCTGCCAGTCCACGTCCGGATCTTCCACCAATTCACGTAAAAACTCCGTTTGGGAAGGGGCTGCGGCAAAAACCATGTTCACAAAACCCTTCCTCTCCGACAATTCCCGGATACATGCCGAGACATCCTTTGCCGCCTGTTCCCCCATTTGCTGCCGGCCGGAAAAAATCCGGACCGACAACCTGTCTTTCTTAAATTCCATCTTTTATCCTATTTTTATAATCTGTTATACACGATGCGCCCTTCCACCATCGTCAGGCGCACATTTACATCCTCGTCGAACAAAACCACGTCTGCATCCATCCCGACCCGGAGCGCCCCTTTCTTGTGGCCGACCCCGATAATCCTTGCCGGTGTCGACGTGATCATCTTCACCGCTTCGGCAAGCGGCACGCCGGCCAGCCGCATCATGGTCCTGACCAACCGGTCGGCCGTCGCGACGCTTCCCGCAAAGGCTGAACGGTCCAGCAGTTTGGCAACCCCGTCTTCGATGAGCACCTCTTGCCCTTCCGACAAGCTCCCCAAGACAGAACGCCCGTCCGGCATCCCCGCACCGCGCATCGAGTCGGTCACCAAGGCGATGCGGTCGGCCCCCTTGAACTTGTAGACGAATTGCAGCAGGCTGGAAGGCAGGTGAACGCCGTCCGCTATGATTTCCACCGTCATGCCGTCTATCAGGTAAGCCGCCTCCACCACGCCCGCATAGCGGAAACCGTTCCGCCGCGTGACGGACGACATAGCGGAATACAGGTGCGTGACGTGCGTGTAACCGGCACGGAACGCTTCGAACACCTCTTCATATACGGCGTCCGAATGGGCTATGGATGGCAGTATCTTCCGTCGGCAAAGCTCTTCCCCCAGCTCCAAAGCCCCGTCCAGTTCCGGAGCGATGCTCCACCGGAGGATGTCGTCCGATGCCTCCAGTATGCGGAGATACTCCTCCGGGCGGGGGGACTTCAGGTATTTCGGGTCTTGGGCGCCCCGCTGGTTGTAAGAAAAGTAGGGACCCTCCAAGTGCAATCCCAAGAAGCAACTCCCCGAGACGTTCCTCCTTTTGGCCTCCCGGTAGGTCTCGAACGTGCCCATGAGCGCCTCGTCCGTACTGGTCAGCGTCGTCGGCAAAAGGGAGGTCGTCCCGTGCCGGGCATGCATCTCGGCCGCACCGAGAAAGGCCTCCACCGTACCGTCCATGAAGTCATGCCCGCCTCCGCCGTGCGTATGCAGGTCGATGAAACCCGGCGAGGCATACAGGCCGTCTCCCTCCATCACCCGGTCTTCCGCCGTGACGGGCAAACGGTCTTCGGAGAGAGCCGTGATTTTTCCTCCTTCGCATTTCAAATCGCCCTGAACGATTTCCCCGTCCGGGAGCAACATCTTCACTTGTTTAAAAACAATCCCCATGTCTCATCCCTTTTTTTTCAAAGTCCAACGTTCCACCTTATGCCCGTAGACGGAAAAGTATATCAGGTAACAGTAGCAGGGCACCAATACCCAATAGGCCTCCTTGACCGAAAACAGGTCGGCAAAATGTCCGTACACGAGCGGCAATATCGCATTTCCGCATAACCCCATGACAAGGAGCGACGAACCGGTCTTCGTGAAACGCCCCAACCCCCGTATGGACAGCGGCCAGATGCCCGCGTAAATAAGCGAGTTGGGCAGCCCGAGCAGCACGAGGAACCAGATGGAGAGGCCCGCCTCATGCCCGAACAGGTTCAGGGGTACCTCTGAAAGCACTACCCCGAGAGAGAACAGCAGCCCCAATATGCAGCAGGCTTGGAACGCCCGCTTTTGGGAAACGATACGGGGAATCAGCAGGATGCCCAGACAATAGCCGACGATGGTCGCCGTCAGCGTATAGGAGGGGAATACTTTCGCCTCCAGCAGGTCTATCCCCAGCGAATCGGCGTAACCGATAATCGTGTCTATCGCGATCACCTGCGTCCCCACATGCAGGAACATCGCCAGCGCGCCCAGCAACAGGTAGGGGAACTGGAGGATGGAGGTGTGCCCTTTGCCCGATGCGGAAACGGTCTCCTTGTTTTCCTCCTCCTGATTGATTTCCGGCAATACGGAATAACGGATGAAAAGCCCGACGGCGACAAGGAAAACGCCGAGCACCGAATAGGGCACGATGACCCTGCGGATCAGTTCGTCCAGCACGGCCTCCTTCTCCGCACCGCTGAAGACACCGGCCCCCAGCTGTTCGAACAGGAGGCTGTCGCTCGACTTCAGCACCACGGCCGCGAATATCAGCGGCGCGATGATGCCCGCGAACTTGTTGCAGATGCCCATCATGCTGATCCGGCGCGCCGCGCTCTCAATCGGGCCCACGATGGTGATGTAGGGGTTCGCGGCCGCCTGCAGGAGCGTCAGCCCGCTACCTATACAGAACAACCCCGTCAGGAACACTCCGTAGGTACGGCTCAGCGCCGCCGGCACGAACAGGAACGCGCCTGCTGCCATGCAGAAGAAACCGAACATGATTCCGCGCTTGAAACCGAAACGCTTCAGCACGAACGCCGCCGGAAGTGACATGACGAAGTAGGCGATGTAGAACGCGAACGTCACCAGATAGGATTGAAAATTGGTCAACTCGCACGCAATCCGGAAATAGGGAATCAGAATCGCGTTGACCCATGAAACGAAACCGAAGATGAAGAACATCATCCCCACGATGGCGATAGCGATGTATGTCGATCGCTGTGAACGAGAAACTGTTATATTTTCAGGCATAATTCTCTTTTTCTCTCTACATTAAAGTTTCATTTCCCACCCGGGTTCGTATGTGCGCGACCAAAGTCCCGAAGCCTCTTTGTCTGAACGGATATGTCCGTTTGCGGGGTCGACCTCAATCGCATGGCCGACACGCTGCGCGATGTTGCCCAGCTGCACGAGGAGCGTGCTCTTGTGCCCCGATTCGATGTCCGAATGCAACTGCCCGGACGTGCGGATTGCGTCGAAGAAGTTTTGGATATGCAGCGCGTCCAACTGTTCCGCCGGGTCCATCAGGTTGCGCGGGTCGATTGCGATTTCGCTCTCCACCTTTTTCACCACCTTGTTCTTCAGGTCGTAGACCGTGTAGGCGTTGGAGCCGGTAATCAGCAGGCTTCCCTCCTCGCCGTAGAACATCGTCCCCACGGCGCTCCCCTCGATGGGCAGGCCGTTGCAGCTGCGCCCCTCCCACGTCATGATGCGGCCGTCGGCGAACTCGAAGCTCATCACCTGCGTGTCGGGCGTCTCCCAGTCGTCCTGGTAGCGGTAGCGGCCGCCGACGGAGGTGACCCGCACCGGGTAGTCCAGCTCCATCCCCCAACGCAGGAGGTCGATCATGTGCGTGCCGTTGTTCAGCGCCTCACCCGTGCCCCAATGCCAGAACCAGTGCCAGTTATAGGGGTGGATGTTGTCCTTGTAGGCGGTACGGGGCGCCGGGCCCTGCCACAACTCCCAGTCGAGCCATTCGGGGACGGCCGTCTCTTTGCCGATGCCGATGGAGGGGCGGTTGTTCGTGTACCAGCTCTTGCCGTAGTAGACCTTTCCGATGGTGCCGGCTTTCAGCTCCTCGATGCCCGCGACCACGTTGGGCCACGAGCGGCGCTGGTTGCCCATCTGCATCACCAGCCCGTATTTCCGAACCCCTTCTATCAACAACTCTCCTTCGGCGGGCGAATGGCTGCACGGTTTCTCCAGATAGACGTGCTTGCCCGCCTTGAGCGCCATCAGCGCCGCCGGCGCGTGCCAATGGTCGGGCGTGGCGATGATGACGGCGTCCAGCTGTTTGTCTTCCAGCATTTGACGCAGGTCTTTGTAACTCTTGATTCCGTTGTCACCCTTGATTTTCGCCACGGCGGAGACACACTTCTCCAATGCGCGGGCGTCCACGTCACAAATGGCGGTTACGTCGCAATCCGACTGCTTGGCAAAGTTGCACGCCAATGCAAAACCGCGCGAGTTGACGCCGATTGCACCCGTCCGGATGCGCTCGTTCGCTCCCACAATGTTGTTGTAACTCCGCGCGCTGAAACCCTTCAGCACCCCGCCAAATGACAAGGCCGCCGTACCCAGCGCCGCCTGTTTGATGAATTTTCGTCGTGTTGTCATAATGTCTTCTCTTTGTTT
>CAYXIX010000047.1:0-11988 GCA_964465405.1 uncultured Parabacteroides sp.
ATATTATAATAAAAACCACAAATAATCAGCCTCTAATGACCGATTTGGGTTTAATCGAGATACGACTAAAATAAGTACAAAAAAGGGTTGTCCCTTTTAAAAAAAGGAACAACCCCTGTCATGTTTGATGAAAAGCAATTTAAATCTTCTTCGCTATCGCTTCCAATGTTTCCGGCGTCACGTTCGTTGCCACGATAACCCCTTGTGCGTCTATCAGGAAATTTCGCAGCCCTTTTTGCAGGTTATAATCGTCAAAGAGCGCTGACTTTTCGCCCAATCCATCATGGAATTGGTTCGTATGTTCCAGCTTGTCGGCCTTGACGGTTTCCGTGAAGATAGATTTGTTTGTATCCAAAGAAATGGAATACATCGTAATCTTACTTGAATCCAACTTGCTCATTTCGTGCCATAAGCGTACGTTGCGTGCCCTCGATTCCGCATCATAGGCAGCCCAAAAATTGACCAGTGTGTAACGGCCAGTTTGGTTTTCACAATCGAATTTTTTTCCGTTTTCTAAAAACTCTATGCTCGGTGCAAGGTCGCCGGGGTGCGTACCGACCGTCGGCTTTGCGTCTTTTGTTCCGGCAGATATAAGCAACAAGGCCGTTATCGCCGCAGCAAAAAGAACATAAACGTTTACTCTCATATAACTCTTTTTTGGGTTCAACATCATCGGAGCTTGTCGAAAAGTATCCACTCCGACCCCTGATTTTCAGGGTTTGTATCTTGTACATCTTTTCAGAAAGATGCCTCTTTTTGTTTAAACGGTGCCGCAAATATACAGACAAATATTCGTCTGCGCCAAATCTTATAACATTTTTCAAACAACAACCGCTATTCTTTTATATGTTTTACGGCATATTTTGTACAACTTGACCGGTTTTAACGAAATGATTTACTTCCTATCTCTACCGGAAAAAGAAGTTTCACTCCGGTTCTTTGCCATCGTAAGGATACGGCGAGGGCATTGGCATTCCTTTCCTGTATACCTTCCTTGCACAGGATAACTTTGTTTTGGAAACATGCCGTTTTTGCGGAGAACTTATGTACTTTTGCCCTACAAAAACATAAAATTGCAAAAGGAAATGGTCAGACACATCGTAATGTTTAAGCTGAAAGAGTTTGCGACTCCGGCTGTAAAGCAGGCGAAAATGCAGGAAATCAAGATGCGTTTGGAAGCGTTAGTCGATAAAATCGACGTTCTGCGTTCCATCCGGGTCGATTTCAATATCAATCCGGAAGAAACATGGGACTTGATATTGACAACTGAGCTGGATACGCTGCAAGATGTCAATGCTTACGCGAATCATCCGGAGCACGTTGCCGTCGCCAAAGGAATCATCGGGCCGGTCAAGGCAGACCGGGCGTGCGTCGATTATGAATGTTAATCCGCGTTGAAGCGGATGTTACAAAGTAAATTGGACTGAAAAACGTGAAGATGGAGCACGGATAACGCAGAAAAACGGATGAACACACGGATATTTTGTTTAAATAAACCTGTGTTCATCCGTTTTTTTTCTAATGTCATTGTACCTCCGTGATTTCCACTACGCGGCTGCTTGTCTCCGTACCAGAAAAGACAGAAATACCTTCGTTCATCAAATACTCTCCGGAGAATGTTTTCCCGTTGCAGTCCAACTGAGAAGCTGTTCCCGGCATCAAATTGATTTCTTTCAACTCATAACGGGCTTCTTTCTTCAATCCCTGCAAGCGAAGCGGCAACAACGGCTGACCGTAACGCGGATGAATGTCGAAAGCAAACAGAACGGCTTTGTCGGCATCGGTCGAGGTGTACATCACGGCCGCATGTTCCCCTTCGTAAGGAGAATAAAGGCGATATTGGTCGCCGTCCAATATCACGGGGCTCAAGCGTTTGAAATTCTTCACCGCCTCTTGGCAATATTGCAGTTCTTCGGGCTTCATCTCATTTACCCGGATGTCGAAACCTAACTTACACATGCTGGCAACGTCCGTGCGGAACTTAATCGGCTGCTTGCCCCAGCTGGTCACGTGTGCCGCCATGCTCTTGGCTGGGAAGAAGTGCGAGTAACCCCATTGGATAAAGATTCGTTCAACCGGGTCGGTGTTGTCGCTTGGCCAGAACTCCGTGAAGTATTTCAATGCTTCATAATCACAGCGGCCACCGCCTCCCGAGCATAGCATCATAGGCAGTTCGGGGTATTTCTGCTTGATTCTATCCAGTATGTTATAAAAACCACGTACATGGTCGATGTATAAATGCGATTGTTGATTCTTCAAATAAGGCGAGTAGATATTTGTAATCGGGCTGTTGCAGTCCCATTTGAAATAGGCAATACCCGGATATTTGGTCAGCAGGTTGTCAACGATGCCATATACATAATCTTGAACTTCCGGATTGCTCAAATCCAATACCAGCTGGTTGCGGAAGTAATATTCATCCCGATTGGGCAGATGGATGACCCAGTTTTTATGCTTTTCATATAATTCGCTTTTAGGGCTTACCATTTCCGGTTCGATCCACAGGCCGAACTTGATGCCTTTCTCCGTAGCAGACTTGACCAGTTTACCGATTCCATTAGGCAATTTGGTGGCGGTTTCTTCCCAGTCACCTAATCCCTGACGGTCGTTTTTGCGGGGATATTTATTGCCGAACCAGCCGTCGTCCAACAGGAACATGTCAACCCCCAGCTCAGCCGCCTCATCCATAATCTGAATCAGTTTGTCTTCATTAAAATCAAAGTAGGTGGCCTCCCAGTTGTTCAGCAGCGTCATGCGCGGTTCTTTGCCGTCTTTCAACTGATGATTGCGCGCCCAACGCTGGAAGTCGCGGCTTGCTTTCCCCTTTCCTTCTGTGCTGTATGTAAAGATAAACTCTGGCGTGCGGAACACTTCGCCCGGTTTCAAGGCGTATTCAGATGCATACGGATTAATTCCGGAAATAATACGTAAACCGTTGTCGTTATCCACTTCGAACGTGAAACGGTAGTTCCCTGTCCAGCCAATTGTACCTAATAAAACATTCCCTTCATTCTCTTCTGCCTTTTTATCCAATGACAGCATAAAAAAGGGCGAACAAAACATGGCAACCCGGCTTCCCAGTTTCGTGTCTAGCATTTTCTTACCGAAAACCAGTTCGGTTTCTTTCATGCCGACTTCACGTGCCCACGCCCCAGAAAATTCGGTTAAATAATATCGGTAAGCATTCAGATGCAACAACGAAGAGGCATATTTATAAAGCGTAATCGGTTTCTTTTCCTGATGGGAAATCTCGGTATATTCTTTGATGATGTTTTCTTGGGTATATGCGATGAAATGGAGTTTTACCTCTACCGGGTATTGCTCGTCACGCAAAAGAATAGTTGTTTCTTTTATTCCCGGCTGTGCTTGTTTACTTTCGTGGGAAATGTATTTTAGCAGCAGGGAAGGATTCCCGTCATTATGCAGCACCCGAATGGCCGGTTCGAAATAATCCTCCATGCCATGCGTCAGATAAGCCTCTCTTCCTAATGGCAGTTGCTGAAAATCTGATTCAAAAGAGAGTTTTTTTCCTAAATAAGATTGATACAAACGCCCATTCTGATTATTCACCTTATAGATAAGGCTAATGTCGTCAGTAGAAATCGTAATGATCTTCGCCTCTTGTGCCCTCAGAGCGTCCGGAAACCATGCGATCATCATGCAGAATAAAAGTAATAGTCTGGTATTCATATTCTTGATTAAATGTAACAGTGTATTTCTTCTTTAACATATTTTGGGCGCATCGACTCCCAGCAGAGAGAGTATGTGTGAGACAGTGAGCCCTATGCCTCTAACGCGCCGGTCAATTCTAGAACGGATGAAAATCCATGTGTGTCACAATAACGTTCGATGCCTTCAATTACCTGAATCCCGACGGTCGGGTCAATGAAATTGTACGTACCAATCTGGATGGCAGTCGCACCCGCCAGCATAAATTCGACGGCATCTTTCCAATTTGAAATACCTCCTAAACCGATTATCGGTATCTGCACAGCTTTATACGTTTGCCACACCATCCGCAAGGCGACCGGTTTTACACATGGCCCGGAAAGCCCTCCTGTTACAGTCGATAAGACAGGCTTCCGCTTTTCAACGTCGATAGCCATCCCCAACATTGTATTAATCAGCGAAACAGAGTCGGCCCCTTCAGCCTCGACCGCACGTGCAATTTCTGTGATATCTGTCACATTAGGAGACAGTTTGACAATCAGGGTTTTCGGATATACCTTCCGAACAGCCTTCACGACTTCGGCGGCTCCACTCGTTGTTACACCGAATGCCATACCGCCCTGCTTCACATTCGGGCACGAAATATTCAGCTCAATAGCCGGAATTTTTTCCAACTCTGCAATTCTTTCTGCACAAGCGACATAAGTCTCAACAGAAGAACCGCTGACGTTTACAATCATATTCGTGTCGATATCTTTGATAAGCGGGTAGGTATGCGCTGCAAAATAGTCTGCGCCTTTGTTCTGCAAGCCGACTGCGTTCAACATGCCTGAAGGCGTTTCAGCCATGCGTGGATATAGATTCCCCTCACGAGGCTGGATGGTTGTCCCCTTTACAAAAATTCCACCCAAGCGGGAAATATCCATAAAGTCGGAATACTCAATGCCGTACCCGAATGTCCCCGATGCCGTCATGACCGGGTTCTTCAATTTTAATTCTCCTATGTTAACGTTTAATTCAGCCATGTCAATTTTTCACTGTTAAAAACCGGTCCTTCTGTGCATACACATGCGTGATGCCCATCATTCATTTTTTCTACGCAGCACAGGCATGCGCCAATGCCACATGCCATTGTGTTTTCTAACGAAACCTCACAAGGAATCGACAAACTTTTTGCATATTTGGCAACTGCCACCATCATGGGTTTGGGGCCACACGTGTAAATCCTGCCAAAATGCATCTGTTTCAGAATAGAATGGTCGGTAACATATCCTTTTTCACCCAAAGAACCGTCTTCGGTTGTTATGTAGACGTTACCCAACTGCTCGAACAATTCCCGCTGTAAGACATCCTCTTTAGAACGTGCCCCCAACAAGAAAGAAGGCGAATAACCCATCTCTTTCAGCACTGTACCCCAATATAATAACGGAGCGGTACCGACGCCGCCCCCTATAAGCAACGGCTTTTGCGCTTCAGTTTCCGGTTTCGTAAATCCATTGCCCAAAGGCAGCAATATATTAATCACATCCCCAATTTTATATGCTGCCATTTTCCGTGTACCATCGCCCACCAATTGCACCAGCAGCCATAATTCGTTTGTTTTCCGGTCTATATAATTGATGGATATAGGACGGCGCAAAAATGTAGTCGGCGAATTTGCTACATGCACTTGTACAAATTGTCCCGGTTGCATGTCTGGCAGAATTTGGTCAGATGTCAATTTAAGTAAGCAATAATTCGTATGAAGGCGGTCGTTCCTCGTAACCTTCATGTCTAACATATATTTTTTCATTCCCGATGATTAAATCTATTTTTTGACAAAGATAACCGAATCTAAGCATTCATGAAAACAAAAATAGGCTTATTCTATTTTTTCTTTCCCGGAGAGAAATGTTTCAAACGTGTGGTCAGAATAGAATATGATGATTTTGTCTATTTTTTTCTGCCTCGCAATTATAGGTTCAACAAGATCTTCTGCGTGTAACGTTTTATTGCCTGAATGAGAGGGCGTTTTTGCATGAACAGACCGACGAAGGGGTTCGGGCACTTCTTGCAAACCTGCGGATGGCGCATCAGGAGCCTGTTCTACCTTCGAAATAGGGAACAATGTATTCGGGACATCTGCATCCATACCCGCCCGTTTCATTTCGCCTTTCCCGAATAGGAGCCAATCCGAACTGATATCCGGGAATTTTTCCAGTATTTTTTTGTATACATCCAGACTCACATTATTTCTTCCATTCAAAATATGTGACATAGCTGCACGCTGGATACCGATTTCTTCAGCAAATCTTGAAGAATTGAATCCTTTACTTCTCATTATTTCCATGATACGTCTTACCATAAAGCCTAATTTATCTGGTTTAAAACTGTCACTTTGTCCGTTTTTTGAATCCAAAAGTCTGTTTACACAAATTCGATACAAAGATATACTACAATTTTTTATTATACAACAAGCGATACATTTATATCTGTATATAGAAGTATATAAGAGTAAACACGAAATAGTGATATAGATGTATATATGATAGAATTACCCTTGACACAGCTTTAATAATAACTTCAACAAAAGTTCATATAGTATTGTTTATCTATTTATTACTGCGATAAAATAAGGATTCGCCTTATTTGTTCAGGCAGGTGGTTTTTAAATGGGTCTCCTATATTTAAACAAACAGTTCGATATTCCCACATAATAAATTGAAAACCAAATCATTATGTATAAAACTAAACGATATGTTTATATTGAGGTGATATAATTGTGTTTATATATGGATGTATACTTTTGTCACTGAAACATAAGTATAAAATAGCAGAAGGAAACAATTATATGATTCATTTGTTTACATTATTTCTGTTTACATTTATACTTTGTGTGATTATTGATACAGAAATATACAAATGTGTATGGGAAGGAAATTACGTTTATGTCAAAGTGTCGTATATTAATGAAGTATTTTATAGAGCAGCTCTTTCAACAATTCTGCATCTGAAACCGAATTGTTTTCTACCCCTTTTGAACGCGCATCTGTCATTCGAATATCACGGATAAGGTTAAAAACTTTCATGGCCGGATAATTACGCATACCCAACGTGTAGTCTTTTACCTGAAAAGCTCCCCGTAACCCAAGAGCAGCCATCACACCGTTTTCTGAACGATCTTTTGCATAATAGCAAATCAACAAATTAGAAAAGTAATTAAATAATACGGGTAATGTTGCTTGAATAGGATTATTTTTCGGATTTTTCTCGAAATATTGAACAATACGGTTAGCCTTCAAAACGTCTTTTGTGGCAATGGCTTTCAGCAATTCAAAATTGTTGTATTCTTTGCTGATTCCCACGTTTTGTTCTACCAGTTCCGGTGTAATGCGTTTTACCCCTCTCTCGGGTAAAAGCAAAACCAGTTTATCAAGTTCTTTGCTTAATCGGCTCAGATTGTTTCCTAAAAAATCTGCAAGCATTTGAGCTGCTTTGCCGTCGATTCCGATCGAACGTTGTTGCATCATCGAAGTGATGAATGCAGGCATTTTATAGTCTGGAATTTTTTTTGATTCAAACAATACGCCAACTTTATCCGTCGTAGTTACCAACGATTTACGCCTGTCCAAAGTCTTATATTTGTAATTAAGGACCAACACTGTAGACATCAACGGCTTCTTTACATAATTGGTTAAAACCTCAATGTCGCGCACCAGTTGTGCTTCTCGGACAACAATCAGCTGATATTTGGACATCATCGGGAACCGACGTGCCGCATTGATGATTGTTACCGAATCTGTATCAGCCCCATAGAGTACGATCTGATTAAAATCCCGTTCAGATTCATCCAATACGTTTTCGAGTAATAAATTTGTTATCTGATCGATAAAAAAGGGTTCATCACCCATCAACACATAAACCGGTGCAAATTTTTTTGATTGGATATCCTGACATATTCCTTCGTAGGTATATTCATTTTTTGCCATAGACAGATATAAATTTATTACCAACTAAAACGTATGTGTTGAATTGTCTTTTTCCCTTCTATAATCTGTCGGAGTGCCTCCACACCAAGTATAACATGTTCAGTAGCAAACATTTTTGTTACTTCTCGGTCGCTGGCTTCAGTTTTTATACCCTCTTCCTCCATAGGTTTATCTGAAATCATTAACAATGCACCTGTTGGAATCCGGTTGGCAAAACCAGCCGTGAAAAGCGTGGCTGTTTCCATATCAATTCCTGTAGCATGCGTACGGACAAGATATTGTTTAAATTCTGTATCATATTCCCAAACCCGGCGATTTGTTGTGTAGATAGTCCCCGTCCAATAATCTTTTCCGTGATCCCGGATGGCTGAAGAAATGGCTCGCATCATCGAGAAAGCCGGTAACGAAGGGACTTCGGCCGGCAGATATTCGTTGGATGTTCCTTCTCCGCGAATTGCTGCAATTGGCATGATATAATCACCGACATGAATCGTGCTTTTCAGACCACCGCATTTCCCTAAAAACAAAACCGCAATCGGTTGAATGGCTGATAACAAATCCATAATGGTCGCAGCATTAGCACTCCCCATTCCAAAATTAATCATCGTTATACCTTTGGCCGAAGCATTCGGCATCGTATTTTTTAACCCCAAAATAGGAACATCAAAATGAGAAGCAAAAATTTCCACATACCTCGTAAAGTTGGTAAGCAAAACATATTTATTAAAATCTTCCAATTTCCGATCCGTATAACGAGGCAACCAATTCTCAACGATTTCTTGTTTTGTTTTCATAAATTACTACCTTTGATGGACTGTTTTTGTCAAACCAGCAAACAAATATACGAAATGCTCACATTAAACTTGCCCAAATTCACCCCTAAAATAATAGAAAAAAACGGGAAACGTCTGATTTGGGACCCTGTCCGGCAAAAATATGTTGTTTTGACACCTGAAGAATGGGTTCGGCAGAGCTTCATTCATTTTCTGCTTACCGATAAAAATTATCCGCAAGCACTCTTAGCCAATGAAGTCTTAGTCAAGTTAAATGGAACGACCAAACGCTGTGATACGGTTGCCTACAATCGTTTTTTAGAGCCACTCCTCATAGTAGAATATAAAGCGCCTCACATTTCTATCTCCCATAATGTGTTTGATCAAATTGTCCGCTACAATATGGTTTTGCATGTTAACTATCTGATTGTAAGCAATGGACTCCACCATTATTGCTGTAAAATGGATTATGAACGCCAAACCTATCACTTTTTGGAAGAGATTCCCTCCTACAGTGAATTACGGTAATAGGAAAGTGATTTGTTAAAACATGACAATAACCTGCTCTCCATAAAAAAGCAACAAATCTGATTGGGAGAGTGTGTCTTGTGATGTCACATATACAGAATTACTGTCTTTTATGACAGGCAGGTCAATCGTTTTCTTCTCGTTAAAAATAAGCGAATAACCCAATATAATTGCAAAAAAAGATAATATCAAACCTTTCATCTCTTCTTTTTTTAATTATCCATTTAAGATGATGTATTTAAAACGGGAAATGCTGCACAATATTACAAGATAAGTTACATTTTTGTTTCAAAAATATTCGGATGAGGCTTTTCCCCAGAAAAAAGCCCAAGTTTCTGCTGTCACGCATAACTTGGGCTATCTTTTGTTAACGACCAAAACTATTGTAATGTTCCTTGTTGTGCTTCCTGCACCATTTTCTCGCTTGGAAGAATCATGATTTCTACGCGCCGGTTCAAAGCCCGACCTTCAACCGTACTGTTGTCTGCAACCGGTTCGTGTATGCCTTTCCCTTCATAAGTCATACGCTTGCTACTTACCCCTTGGTCGACCATTAAATAGTCGAATACGCTTTTGGCACGTTTCTCAGACAGTGTCTGGTTATAATCAACATTTCCGGTGTTGTCTGTATGTCCGATAATTTTGATGTCTGTATCCGGATTGGCATTCAGACTGGTCGCCAAACTCCGCAATGCACTTTTGGAAGCATCGCTCACCGTACTGGAATTGGTAGCAAACAAAATTCCGGAATCAAATGTAACCTTCAGGGCTTCGCCGTCATTAATCGTTTCGACGGTTGTTTCCTCCGGCAACGTTGCTTCCAGCTCTTTTTTCTGTTTATCCATCTTTTTACCAATCAAGGCACCTGCCGTACCACCGACTGCCGCCCCTATCACTGTCCCCAAAGCTGTATTTCCAGCCAAAGCTCCGACCCCAGCTCCTACGGCAGCACCGCCGCCTACACCGATAGCTGTTCCTTTTGCCGTATTACTCCATGTTCCACAACTCGTACATACCACAGCTACGCAAAGTACAGCCACTGATAACAATCTCACGCTTTTCATCTTTTGTATCTTTTTATTTGAAAACGACTTAATCGAACATCTGGATAGAATCACAATAGGCCAATTCGCCCTGTACAATAAATGTTATTTCTTCGGGCAAGAACTTGCCAACGCCGTCTTTCGAGGCATTTTTGATAACAAACTGCGTCAATTCATCCTCATCAATCTCTACATCTCCGTTCTCATCCGAATCATCGTCTAAGAATCCTTTTGATTCATAAAACTCATAAATCAAGTCGACGATATAATTGATATCATCATTGCTGAATTTTCCTTTCAGCTCTTGCGGAAGATAATTCTGAATAAAAGCAACCGAATCGTCTTCGTCATAGATAAAATCATCCTTGTCACTCATACCTTTTTCTTTTTATGGGTTTGATAACGTACGACAAAGATAGCTTCTTTTTCCATGTGTGAGGCGTTGTAAACAGATTTTATTCCATCATGAAAGGGTATGTAAACAATGAGCCGGGATATGAAACGATGGGATTGAGGAAGTATTGGAACGGAAAAAACTGCAAGAACTAAAAAAGTTTACCCCGTATGTAAACGAAACTGCAACGAGGATATCTACATATAGGCACAGGCTAATCGTGAGAAACTATCTGCTGCCCCCAAGCAGTTTCTGCGCCGGCAAACATCCATAATATTAGTAGCATATGTACAACGTGGGTCATGTGTTTGTTCTCTTTTTCATTACGGAAGCCAATTTACAGATTTTCCCGTAAAAAATGGTATCCGATTGGATATATCCGTTTTTTAGTTAGTTTTGCATGAAGAATCAAACAACAGAAACAAATCAGATTGA
The DNA here is from genome assembly GCA_964465405.1 of uncultured Parabacteroides sp. GTDB lineage: Bacteria > Bacteroidota > Bacteroidia > Bacteroidales > Tannerellaceae > Parabacteroides. The sequence goes on from CAYXIX010000047.1 coordinate 10,811, forward strand.
AAAATGAAACACAAAGGATTATGGATCACTTTAATTGTCATTGTGATCATTTTCGTATCCCTGTTCTCTTGGGTCAAAGGGACTTACAACACGATGGTTACGCAAGACGAGAGTGTCAAAACCGCTTGGAGTCAGGTCGAGAACCAGTATCAGCGGCGGATGGACTTGATTCCCAATTTGGTCAACACGGTCAAAGGGTATGCGACACACGAGAAAGAAACGCTGGAAGGGGTTATCAGCGCCCGCTCGGAAGCGACCAAAACGACTATTGACCCGTCAAATTTGGACGAGGCATCTTTGAAACGTTTTCAGGCAGCACAGGGAGAACTGAGTAGCGCCCTTTCCCGGCTGATGGTCGTCGTCGAACGTTATCCGGAATTGAAAGCAAACCAAAACTTCTCAGAATTGCAAGCACAACTGGAAGGGACCGAGAACCGGATTACGGTCGAACGGAAACGTTTCAACGAAGCGGCACAAGCGTATAACACCTATATACGCAGTTTCCCCAACAACCTGCTGGCCGGGATGTTCGGATTCCAAACGAAAGCCTATTTCACGGCTGAGGCAGGCGCGGAACAGGCTCCCCACGTAGAATTCTAAATGGCAATCCCGGTTATGATAAGGACTACACTCCTATTTGCACTTCTGCTTTCATTTCTATGCCCGACGACAAGCGGGGCAAGCACGGAATACACCGTCGAAACCGTTCCGAACGTACGTCTCTCCGACCGGTATAACCATGTCAGCAATCCGGATGCCATCATTCGTCCGGACGACGTCGCACAAATCAACCGGCTGCTTCAAACCATAGAGGATAGTCTGGGCATCGAAGTGGCGGTTGTCGCCGTAGAAAGTATCGGCGACCATGATGCCCGTATGTTTGCAACAGACCTGTTCCAACATTGGGGATTGGGTAAAAAGGGAGAAGACAACGGATTGTTGATACAGCTTGTTACCGAACCTCGCCAACGTTCTGTCGTATTTGAAACCGGATACGGCATAGAAGGCGTTTTGCCTGATGCCATCTGCTACCGGCTCCAGCAGCAATACATGCTCCCCGACTTCAAAGCCGGCGATTACAGTCGCGGCATGTTGAAAGGAGTCGAAGCTGTCGCCCGCTACCTGATGGCGAGCGATTACGAGCGGGCCTCGATGGTGATGGAGCAACCTGACAGCGG
>CAYXIX010000047.1:12088-14576 GCA_964465405.1 uncultured Parabacteroides sp.
TTTTTTGCGACAATCGGCATTTTTCTTTTCATTGTATTCATGGCTCTCTACATGCAATGGCGCAGGCGGCGACCGCGCACCTGTCCGTGTTGCGGGAAGAAAACGCTTGTTTATGTGCAACAACGCGTCGTTCAGCGGGCGACCTATCAAAGCGGCGGAATCGTCGAAGAGGTTTGGCAATGCAAGAACTGCGGTTATATAGAGAAGAAGAACCGGCATACAAGCCGCTTGCACCGTAGCAGCGGGCCTGTCATATTTGGCAGCGGGCCCACATTGGGCGGCGGCAGATTGGGCGGTTTGGGCAGGGGCGGCTCATGGGGAGGCGGCCGTTCCGGCGGTGGCGGCGCGATGAGCCGTTGGTAAAACAGTGTTTTTATGTCGAAGTGTTCGACCTTATAACGTCGGACACTTCGACCTTTTTATTTTATCTGTAAATCTTGGCTGCCCAGCCTCCGCCGGGAGCCATCTTGATTTTCACCTTGCGGTCAGCCGGCAGGGGCACAACCTCTTTTTTGTAGTCACGCGCGACACGGTCGGCATTAATGCCGTCCCTGAAAAGCTCCAACGTATAGTTCCCCTCTCCCAAGAATGAGAGATCCAATTCCAATTCGCGTGCATCCCAGTTGGTCAGAGCACCTACATACCACGCATCGCCTTGTCGGCGGGCAATGGCGACATATTCGCTTACTTTGCCGTCCAAAGCGACCGTCTCGTCCCAAACCGTCGGGATACTGGCGATGAAATCCGTGCATTCTGCTTCCCGGCGATAATTCACAGGATTGTCGCACAACATATTCAAAGGAGATTCATAAACCACATACATCGCCAACTGATGACAACGGGTACCTTGGCTCATCGGTTCCGTACGAATGGAATAATAGTTCGCGCGAATCGCGTTATGCAAAGCACCTTGAGTATAGTCCATCGGACCGGCAACCATCCGGATGAATGGTACAGTCACATCATATTTTGGCATATCATGTTTCCGGTCTACCCATTTCATATTCTCCATGCCATACACCCCTTCATAGTTAATTACATTGGGGTAAGTACGTTGTAATCCGGTCGGTTTGCAGACTCCATGAAAGTCGATAATCATTTGATATTTGGCGCAAATTTCAGCTGCACGATAAAGGAAATTGATCATTTTCTGATCGTCGCGATCCAAATAATCGACCTTAAAACCCTTTACTCCCATCTGGGCATAATGTTTTACCACATTCTCCATATCGTTACCAAAAGGATAACAGCCAGCCCAAAGGATAAGTCCTACATTTTTCGATTGTCCATAAGCGACCAATTCCGACAGATCAATTTCTGGAATAGATTGAAACAAGTTGTCGGAATCCGCCCAACCTCCGTCCAATATGACATACTCTAATCCATATTCAGAAGCAAAATCAATATAATACTTATACGTTTCAGTATTGAGACCAGCACGGAAATCCACACCATACAGATTTCTGGCATCCCACCACTCCCAAGCTACTTTTCCTGGTTTGATCCAAGAAATATCCGAAATACGGCAGGGCGAAGCCAATCTATATACCATGTCACAATCTATCAACTGGTGGTCTTTTTCAGAAACCACAAATACACGCCAAGGAAACGAACGTGTTCCAGCTGTTTTAGCAATGTAGTTCTCACGTTTTACTACCACATTCTCTATATTGTAATGCCCCCCTTGTTGTTCTATTTTGGGATAGGGAGCAAAAACAGATTTAAATGATGGCCGATCTGCAGCATTATTCAAAAACATCCCCGGGTAATCTTCCAAATCGGCCTCCGTGATGCAAAGTTTCCTCCCGTTATCCAGCTCAACCAAAACAGGAAGGATTATCAGACGCTTTCTATCCAACTTCGTGATGGTTTCTTGCACATAAGGACGTTCAAAGGTATTCATATACTGCTTCTCAAAAGTAGCTTCTGTACTATTAACGTAAGGCGCGAATACCATACGGTCGGAAGAAAAATTGTAAGACACCCCTTCGTCGACCACCACAATGCTGTCTTTCATATTGGTAGTGAAACGATAAGCCAGCCCATCGTCGTACATCCGGAAAACAAGCCCGTAATTACCCCGGAATGCAAACGTCATTTCATTATACACATCCTGTACCTCCGCTTTCTTGTACAGCGGAGAAGGTATCGATTTGTTGGCCACAGCCTTTGTCACCTTCGACACGTGGGGCTTCTCTCCCAACACGACGCCGTTTTGAAGCGTCATGGAAATCGGAGAGGGCGCTAACACTTCGCTGCCTTCTTGTGTCAACGAAAAACGGATATCCTTGCCAACCGTCACGACAACTTGCAGCTTTTTATCCGGCGATTCCAATTGATACGTTTTCTGTGCCGATACCGACACACTCCCCATGCAGAGGAATAAAATAAGAGTTCTTACATTCATGATCTTTTTGTTTTTATGAAATTGAAAAGCAAATATACGACAAAAACGGGAAACAAAGGTTGCGAAATCGTCTTTTTTAAT
>CAYXIX010000048.1:0-6251 GCA_964465405.1 uncultured Parabacteroides sp.
TTTTTTTGCAGACACAAAAAGGCCATCTCAGTTTGAGATGGCCTTTTTGTTTTTTGGTTAAAGAATCACAAAGCAATCGTTATCTCACAAATTATTTGTTCTTTTGCGAAAAAATTGGGAGAAGTGTTTTCAGGCATATCTCCCACGTATGTTTTTAACAAAAAGGTTATGTCTCAACTTCACTCGCGTTTAACTTCCATCATAAGTATCGCCTTAGTCCTATTTTTATTGGGACTTATTCTTTTAATTGGGGTATTGGGGAAAGAGTTGTCTGCATACGTAAAAGAAAATATCTCTTTCTCGATTGTTCTGAAAGATGCACTCAGCACAACAGAAATCAAAAAGATGCAAAAAAAACTGGATGCACTCCCCTATATCAAATCAACTACCTACATTTCAAAAGAACAAGCGGCTAAGGAATTGGAAGAAGAACTCGGGGAAAATCCGGAAACGTTTTTAGGGTTCAACCCGCTGCAAGCATCTATCGAAGTCAAATTGCATTCGGAATATGCAAACCCAGACAGCCTGCAACACATTGAGAAGGCGATAAAGAATTATACAACCGTCACAGAGTTGCTTTACCGAAAAGACATGATGCAAATGGTAAACGAAAACGTTAAACAGGTCAGTTTGATTTTGCTCACGCTTGCCGTTATCCTGATGGCTATTTCTTTTGTTTTGATTAGTAATACCATCCGGTTGCTGATTTATTCCAAACGCTTCTTGATTCACACGATGAAACTGGTCGGTGCAACAGCCGGTTTTATACGCAGGCCTTTCATCTGGTATAACCTGATCAGTGGATTTTTTGCATCAATCCTTGCAATTTTAATGCTGACCGGCGCATTATATTATTTGCAGAACGAATTGGACGGTTTTATCCAGCTGTTAGACCTCCGGACGCTGCTTTTTGTTTTCGCGGGTGTGTTGGTATTGGGGATTTTACTTTCGGCTATAGCCACCGTCTTTGCAGTGAATAAATATTTACGGATGAATGTCGATAAACTATATAATATATAAGTTAAGGATAATTTATGGCTAAGAAAGATTTTGCTTTTGGAAGAGAAAATTTTGTTTTGATTGCTGCTGCTGTTATCATTATCGCAGTAGGCTTTTTGTTGATGAGCGGAGGCGGCTCCGAAGATCCAAGTGGTTTTAATCCGGAGATATTCAATTCGCGCCGGATTGTCGTAGCTCCCGTCATTACGCTTATCGGATTTGTGACAATGATTTTTGGAATTCTAAGAAACGCAAAAATACAGAAGTGACAGAATGAGTTGGTTAGAAGCATTAGTGCTCGGACTAATACAGGGACTTACTGAATATCTACCGGTCAGCAGCAGCGGACACTTGGCTATCGGTTCTGCATTATTCGGAATCGGAGGGGAGGATAATCTGGCATTCACAATCGTGGTGCATATTGCTACTGTCTTCAGCACGTTGGTCATCTTATGGAAAGAAATCGAATGGATTTTCCGCGACCTTTTCAAATTCCAGATGAATGCAGGAACACGATATGCCATCAATATTATCATTTCCATGATACCTGTCGGCATTATCGGTGTTTTCTTTAAAGACACAGTAGAAGATATTTTTGGTGCCGGATTACTAATTGTCGGATGCATGTTGTTGTTGACCGCAGCTTTATTGACATTCTCTTATTATGCCAAACCCCGCCCAAAAACAAGTATCTCCCTCAAAGATGCTTTCATCATCGGACTGGCACAGGCATGTGCCGTTATGCCCGGACTATCCCGTTCAGGAACAACGATTGCAACCGGTCTTCTATTAGGGAATAATAAGGTTCAAATGGCCCAGTTCTCTTTTCTGATGGTTATTCCGCCTATTTTAGGGGAAGCGTTATTAGATATCATTAAGGCATTGCAAGGAGAAGCCATCGCTGGTGATATCCCAACCTCATCATTATGGGTAGGGTTCTTTGCAGCATTCTTGTCCGGATGCTTGGCTTGCAAATGGATGATTAACATCGTCAAAAAGGGGAAACTGATCTATTTTGCCATTTATTGTGCCTCAGCGGGTGCGGTTACCATTATTTGTACCTTACTTAATTGAGTATGGATTTCGTAGAAGGAGAAGTTATATATTTCAACAAGCCGCTAAAATGGACTTCGTTTGATTTGGTAAACAAGTTCCGGTACAAACTGTCTCGGAAACTGCATATCAAAAAAATCAAAGTTGGACATGCAGGGACATTAGACCCTTTGGCTACTGGTGTCATGATTGTCTGTACAGGTAAAGCGACCAAGCGAATCGATGAATTCCAATATCAGACAAAAGAATATATCGCCACGCTTAAACTGGGGGAAACAACCCCCTCTTTCGATTTGGAAAAGGAGGTAGACGGCGTGTATCCGATCGAGCATATCACACGCGAACAGGTAGAACAGGTTTTACAGTCGTTTATTGGGACTATCCAACAAGTCCCTCCCGTTTTTTCCGCCTGCAAAATAGATGGGAAACGGGCCTATGAACTGGCGCGTAAAGGGGAAGAGGTTAATCTGAAATCGAAAACCCTTGTTATCGACGAAATGGAGTTGTTAGACTACAACTTGCCAGTCATTCAGATACGTGTCGTATGCAGCAAAGGGACTTACATCCGTGCGCTCGCCCGTGATATCGGAGTGGCCCTCCATTCGGGAGCCCATCTGATTGCACTCGAACGAACCCGCATCGGGGACATCACCTTAGACCAATGTCTGCCACCTGAAGAGATTGACGCATTTTTGTCAGAATACATTGCCGAAGAGGCAACAGAGATTTCTAAAGGATAAAAAACAACTATATATTGCCTTATGAAACTGTCAAAATTCAAATTCAACTTGCCGCAAGAGTTGATTGCCCTACATCCAGCCAAAAACCGAGACGAATCAAGATTGATGGTCGTCAACCGTAAAACGGGAGAAATCGAACACAAGATTTTCAAAGACATCTTAAATTATTTCGGAGAAAAAGATGTGTTCATCTTCAATAACACGAAAGTCTTTCCGGCCCGTTTATATGGGAATAAAGAGAAAACAGGTGCGTGCATCGAGGTTTTTCTGCTGCGTGAACTGAACGAAGAGCTTCGCTTATGGGACGTATTGGTAGACCCGGCCCGTAAAATCAGAATCGGCAACAAGCTGTATTTCGGAGAAGACGACTCGATGGTTGCCGAAGTCATAGACAACACGACTTCGCGCGGACGAACGTTGCGATTCTTATATGACGGGAGCCACGATGCGTTTAAAAAGGCGCTGTATGCTTTGGGGAAAACTCCGCTTCCTAAATATATCGACCGCCCTGTGGAGCCGGAAGATGCCGAACGTTATCAAAATATTTTCGCCACCGAAGAAGGCGCTGTCGTCGCCCCCGCTGCCGGCTTCCACTTCAGCCGCGAACTGATGAAACGACTGGAAATTAAGGATTGTCAATTTGCCTATCTGACCGTGCACTCCGGATTAGGCAATTTCCGCGAAATCGATGTAGAGGATCTGACCAAACACAAAATGGATTCGGAACAGCTGATTATCAACGCCGACGTCGTCAATACGGTCAACGCGGCGAAAGACTCCGGCCATCAGATTTGTGCAGTCGGGACATCTGTCATGCGCGCTATCGAAACGGCAGTCAGTACAAACGGCCATCTGAAAGAATTTGAAGGATGGACAAACAAGTTCATCTTCCCCCCGTATGAATTCAGCGTCGCGACAAGCATGATTACCAACTTCCACTTGCCGTTCTCCACGCTCCTGATGATGACAGCGGCATTTGGCGGATACGACTTGGTTATGGGAGCATACAATACCGCGCTTAAGGAACAGTATCGCTTTGGCGCATACGGCGACGCCATGCTTATCATCGACAAATAAAGACTGTTTCATGGCTATCTCCTATTTGGGTTTGGGCTCCAATCTGGGAAACCGGCGAAAACAGCTCATTACGGCAATGGCATTGTTGGCGGAAAGGGCGGGAGACATCCTTGCCTTTTCTGCTTTTCACGAAACGGAAGCATGGGGATTCGTTTCGGAAAACCGCTTCCTGAACGCGGCGGTCAAGTTGCAGACCGGTTTGCCGCCCCTTGCCCTGCTGCACACCACGCAGCAGATTGAACGGGAGCTGGGACGCACGCAAAAAAGCGACGGCACGTATCACGACCGCCCGATTGACATCGACATCCTGCTGTACGACGACCTGATTTTCGAAGCTCCGGAACTCGTCTTGCCGCATCCCTTGATGCACGAACGGAAATTCGTGATGGAACCGCTGGCTGAAATCGCACCGCTCACGGTGCATCCTCTGTTAAAAGAACGCATCATCGATATAAACAAACGCTTATGAACGACATCGAGAAAATCCTGACCGGCGGCGGTATGGTATTCAAAAAGAAAGCAAAAGAGCCGGCCGGAGAGAAAAAAATCAAGTTTTCCGACTTCCTTCGCGGGACGCACGGCTCCGATTCCGCCAAATGGAAGGCGAGCTTCAAGTATAAAAAAGCCCTCCGCAACACAAAAAAGAAAAAATAATTGTCAATAGCCCATTCTCCCTTGTCAATTATTTGTACTTTTGCGCCCGTATTTGATGTGGATAGATTTGTATTGCTTGCAACCACAGGAAAAAATGCTAAAAAACATTCCTTTCATTTTTGACTGCCCTCCGGCAAAACAATTTTCCCCGCATCAAACTTTATTAAAGAATGTAGTATGTATCGGCAATGGCGAAAAATTGTCAACTGCCCATTGCCAATTATCAACTAAACAGAGCGATGAGTTATTTATTTACCTCCGAATCGGTGTCCGAAGGGCACCCCGATAAAGTAGCCGACCAGATATCGGATGCTTTGCTGGATGAGTTCCTTGCGTATGACAAGAACTCGAAAGTTGCTTGCGAAACCCTTGTCACGACCGGGCAGGTCGTCTTGGCTGGAGAAGTAAAATCAAGCGCATACGTAGACATGCAGGATGTCGCCCGCCGCGTAATCGAACGGATTGGTTACACGAAGAGCGAATACCAGTTTGAAGCCAAATCCTGCGGCGTCTTTTCATCCATTCACGAGCAGAGCGGCGACATCAATCGCGGCGTCGAGCGCGAAGACCCCTACAATCAGGGCGCGGGCGATCAAGGCATGATGTTCGGCTATGCCACCAACGAAACGGCCAACTACATGCCGTTGGCATTGGACCTCGCACACAGCCTGCTGCTCGAACTTGCCCATATCCGGAAGAACGAAAACGACCTGATGCCCTACCTACGCCCCGACGCGAAGAGTCAGGTGACCATTGAATATGCCGACGACGGCCGCCCGCTGCGCATCGACACCATCGTCGTCTCGACGCAGCACGACGAGTTCATCCCCGCCAAAGGCATCACGCAGGAAGAGGCCGACCGCGCCATGCAACAGCGCATCGCGGAGGACGTAAAGACCCGCCTCGTGCCGCGCGTCAAGGCGCAATACCCGCCGCACGTGCAGGCCCTGTTCAACGACGACATCACCTACCATGTGAATCCGACCGGCAAGTTCGTCATCGGCGGCCCGCACGGTGACACAGGCCTCACGGGGCGTAAAATCATCGTCGACACCTACGGCGGCAAAGGGGCACACGGCGGCGGCGCGTTCTCGGGCAAAGACCCCTCGAAAGTAGACCGTTCGGCGGCTTATGCGGCACGCCACATCGCGAAGAATCTGGTCGCGGCCGGCGTGGCAGACGAGATTCTGGTGCAAGTCGCCTACGCCATCGGGGTCGCCGAGCCGATGAACCTCTTCGTCAACACCTACGGCCGTTCGCACGTCGCGATGACCGACGGCGAGATTGCGCAAAAGGTAGCCAAGCTGTTCGACATGCGCCCGAAGGCCATCGAAGAGCGGCTGAAACTGCGCAACCCGATTTATTTCGAGACCGCCTCCTACGGGCACATGGGGCGCAAGCCGGAGAAGGTCGTGAAAACCTTCGCCTCGCGCTACACGCCCGCGCCCGTCGTCTGCGAAGTGGAACTTTTCACGTGGGAAAAGCTCGATTACGTCGACAAAGTGAAGGCTGCATTCGGGCTGTAAGCCTTCCGCGCCTGTCGAAGGCTTGTCGAAAACTTGAAAAATGCGATTTACACCCGCAGAAAGGTTCTTGCAAACGTGCAAACCCCAATTTGCGGCCGTAAATCGCATTTTGCAAACATGTAAAACGGTTTTTGCAGGTGCAAATCGCATTTTACACGCTTGCAAAAGCCGTTTTCAATCGCAAATGGCATTTTGCACGTTT
>CAYXIX010000048.1:6351-14318 GCA_964465405.1 uncultured Parabacteroides sp.
AAATGGCATTTTGCACGTTTTAATCACTATTTTTGTAACCAAGAATCATAAATTTTATCATGTATGCATAAAACCATTCTATTCTGGCAAGCATTCCTGCTCAGTATCTTGCTTGCCGCCTGTTCGGGAAAGCGTTCGTTCCCATACGAATCGGTACCGAACGACCCGATGCAATCCCGCATCTACACGTTGGACAACGGATTGAAGATTTACCTCTCCGTCAACAAAGAGACGCCGCGCATCCAGACCTACGTGGCCGTCCGCGTCGGCGGGAAGAATGACCCGGCGGAGACGACCGGGCTGGCGCACTACTTCGAACACCTGATGTTCAAAGGCACGACCCATTTCGGAACAACCGATTACGAAGCCGAGAAGCCGATGCTCGACGAGATTGAACGCCTCTTCGAAGTCTACCGCAAGACGACCGACGAGGCGGAGCGCAAGGCGATTTACCGGCAAATCGACAGCGTCTCGTACGAAGCCTCGAAGCTCGCCATCCCCAACGAATACGACAAGCTGATGGCCGGCATCGGCGCGACGGGGACAAACGCCTACACGGGTTACGACCAGACGGTCTACGTGGAGGATATCCCTTCCAACGAGGTCGAAAACTGGGCGCGCGTCCAAGCTGACCGCTTCGAAAACGCGGTGATTCGCGGTTTCCACACGGAGCTGGAGACGGTCTATGAGGAGAAAAACATGTCGCTGACGCGCGATCAGATGAAAATGTTCGAAGCCATGTTCGCCGCCCTCTATCCCGACCATCCCTACGGGACGCAAACCATACTCGGGACGCAGGAGCATCTGAAGAACCCGTCTATCACCAACATCAAGCATTACTTCAAGACGTGGTACGTGCCGAACAACATCGCCATCTGCATGTCCGGCGATTTGGATCCGGACAAGACGGTCGAAATCATCGACAAGTATTTCGGCGCCCTGCAACCCAACCCCAACCTGCCCGAACGCCCGGAACAGAAAGAGAACCCGCTCAAAGAGCCGGTGGTAAAGGAGGTTTTCGGCTTGGATGCGGAGAACGTGGCGCTGGCTTGGCGCATCCCCACCTCGCCGGAGAACGACATCCTGCTCATCGTGGACGCAGTCCTGAACAATGGGAAAGCCGGTCTGCTCGACGTCGATTTGACGCAGCAACAGAAGGTGCTTTACTGTTACTCCGGGAATTATGGCTTGGCGGATTACAGCACCTACCTGCTTGTCGGCGCCCCGAAGCAGGGACAGACGCTCGACGACGTGAAAGACCTCCTCTTGGCAGAGATAGAGAAGCTCAAGGAGGGCGATTTCGACGAAAGTCTCTTGCAGGCTGCCATCAACAACTATAAGCTGTATGTCATGCGGCAACTGGATTCGAACGAGGGGCGCGCCAACCTGTTTGTCGCCTCGTTTATTAACGAAACCCCTTGGGAAGAGATGGTTTCGGGCATTGACCGGATGAGCCGGGTCACGAAACAGCAGGTGGTGGACTTCGCCAATCAATATTTCGGCGACAACTATGGCTTGGTGTACAAACGGCAAGGGAAAGACCCGAACGAGAAGAAAATCGACAAGCCGCAGATTACGCCCATCGTGATGAACCGCGACAGCGCAAGCGCGTTCTTGAAAGAAATACAGGCCACAGCGGTTACGCCCATCGAGCCGGTCTTTCTCGATTTCGACAAAGACATGCAGAAGGCGACGGCAAAGGCAGGTATCCCTGTGCTCTACAAGCAAAACAGGTCGAACGACCTCTTCTCGCTGCTCTACGTCTTCGATATGGGGACGAACAACGACAAGGCGATGGAAACCGCGATTACATACCTCTCTTATTTGGGAACCTCGAAGAAAAGCTTGCAGGAAATCAACCTTGAATTCTACAAACTGGCATGCAACTTCAGCGTGTTTCCCGGTTCCGAGCGCACCTACGTCACATTAAGCGGTCTGAGCGAGAACATGCCGCAGGCGATGCAACTGTTTGAAGAACTCTTGGCCGACGCGCAGGTAAACGAAGTGGCTTACGCCAATCTGGCGGACGACATCATGAAAGCCCGCATGGACGCCAAGCTGAACCAAGCCACCAACTTCAGCCAGTTGATTCAGTATGCCGTGTGGGGACCCAACTCGCCCGCTACGCACGTGCTCTCCAACGCCGAGTTGCAGGGGATGAACCCGCAAGAGCTGGTAGACCGCATCCACCGAATCAACACATACGAGCATAAGATTCTCTACTACGGCCCGGAGACACTCGACAAGCTGGTCGGCATCATCAACCAGTACCACAACGTCCCCGAGAAACTGACTCCTGTCCCCGAAGCTCCGGATTTCCAAATGCAGGAAACGCCGGCGAACAAGGTCTACTTTGCGCAATACGACGCAAAACAGATTTACTTCTCTGCCATTTCCAATCGGGGCGAAAAGTTTGATGCGTCCATCCAGCCCACGCTTTCGATGTATAACGAATACTTTGGCGGCGGGATGAACTCCATCGTTTTCCAAGAGATGCGCGAATCGCGCGCGCTGGCCTACTTGGCTGCCGCTTTCATGATTTCGCCGTCGAAGCTGAAACACCCTTATTATTACCGCACCTTCATCGCAACGCAGAACGATAAGATGCTCGATGCTATGATGGCTTTCGACGAGATTATCAACAACATGCCGGAATCAGAAAAGGCGTTCGAGCTGGCGAAAGAGGCGTTGATTACACGGTTGCGGACGGAACGCATCACAAAAGCGGACGTGCTTTGGGCATACCTGAATGCTCAGGATTTGGGACTTTCCGCCGACACGCGCATAGAGCTGTTCGAGCAAGTCCCGAACATGACTTTGCCCCAGATAAAAGCGTTCCAAGAGAAATGGGTAAAGGGACGTAGCTATGTGTATGTTGTGCTGGGAGACGAAAAGAATCTGGACATGAAAGGACTTTCGGAATATGGCCCGATTCAGAAACTCACGCAAGAAGAATTGTTTGGCTATTAAGCTGACGACAAAAAATGGAAGAGGCACGGACTCAATCCATGCCTCTTCCATTTTAAATTTCCTGCCGATCCGTTTAAACTTCCCTCCGGCTGCTTACCGGAACATATAACCAAGCGATAACGTCACGTTGTTTTGATAAAGCGACGATTCGCCTTCGCGTTTGACCGAGCGACGGTCTAATGCCCCGCAAAGGGCTCCCACCGAAAAGAAATAATGGCGATAATCGACCCGCAGCCCTATGTTCACACCCAAATCGAACATTTTCAAATCAGCCTCCTGCGTCTGCCCGAATTGGATATCCACATTCTGGTTCTCTGTTTTCATCTTTCCAAAAAGTGAAAAGTCCAAAGCCGGCCCCAAGAAAACACCTAATCGCACATCGTCCATCACAAATGTATAGGCAAGATTCACTGGAACCTGAATGGAATAATAATTGCATTTGTTGAACGAATTACGCGCCCCCTCTACCTGAAAATTCGAAATAAAAGAACCGCCTTGATTCACAAAAGCCACCTCCGGGCGTAATGACAGTCCTTTATACAAAGGGATATCGGCCAAACCCGCCACACTGAAACCAAATCGTGCACCTGCGTTATTCGTTCCTTCTACTTTCTGTATCAATGCCGAATAAGCACCACCTGCCCGCGCACCAAAAGTGACCTGCCCCAACGCCGGAAACGCCAATAGCAGCGACAAGACAACCGTATAAATTCTTTTATTCATGCGAATTTCTTTTTTACTATAGAGTGACAAAAATACAGAAAATTCTAAAATAACTTGTATCTTTATCGACCCAAATAGAGAGAGAAACAGATATGGAACCATTTGTTCATTTGCACGTACATACACAATATTCGCTATTAGACGGACAAGCATCCATCGACGCTTTGATTGAAAAAGCCCAGAAAGACGGTATGCAGGCAATTGCCGTGACCGATCACGGCGTCATGTTCGGCATCAAAGAGTTTTTCAACAAAGTTTCCAAGAAAAACAGCAAACCGCTGGGAGCTATCAAAGAGTATGAAAAAGAACTGAAGGCATTGCAATCGAAAACGGAACTGACGCCCGACGAACAGGTACGGCTGGCAGAAATACCGGCAAAAATCGGAGAAGAGAGGCAAAAGGTTTTCAAACCCATCTTCGGTTGCGAATGTTATTGTGCGCGTCACGGACGGCACAGCAAACTCGCTTCGCAAGACGACCGGAGCGGGTGGCACCTGATTGTCCTCGCCAAGACGCTGAAAGGCTACAAGAACCTTATCAAAATGATCTCCCTCTCTTGGACGGAAGGATTCTATGGAAGACCCCGCATCGACAAAGAACTACTGGAAAAATATCATGAAGATTTGATTGTCTGTTCCGCCTGCATCGGCGGCGAAATCCCACAATTGATTTTACGCGGACAGATTGACAAAGCTGAAGAGTCGGTTCTATGGTTTAAAAACATTTTTGGAGACGACTACTACCTCGAAATTCAGCGTCACGAGACCCACGACCCGACAGCGGCCCAAGACACTTACCCGCATCAGGTCATAGCCAACAAAGTCATTCTGGAGCTGGCACACAAACACAACATCAAAGTAATCGCCACCAACGACGTGCACTTCGTCAATGCCGAAGACGCAGAAGCACACGACCGCCTGATTTGCCTCAGCACGGGCAAAGACCTCGACGACCCGACACGCATACGTTACACCAAACAGGAATGGATGAAGACGACCGCCGAGATGAACGCCATCTTCTCAGATCTGCCCGAAGCATTGCACAATACGCTTGAAATAGCCGACAAAGTGGAGTTTTATTCCATCGATCACGGGCCGATCATGCCGACTTTCGCCATTCCGGAAGATTTCGGGACAGAAGAAGAATATCGGAAGAAATTCACCGAGCAAGATTTGTTCGACGAATTCACGCGCGACGAAAACGGAGACGTTGTGCTGAGCGAAGAGGCCGCACAAGCCAAAATCGAGAAACTGGGCAGCTACGACAAGCTCTATCGCATCAAGTTAGAGGCCGACTACCTAAAGAAACTAACTTATGACGGTGCCAAAGAGTGTTACGGCGACCAATTGACAGACGAAGTAAAAGAACGGTTGAACTTCGAGCTCCATATCATGAAGACGATGGGATTTCCCGGTTACTTCCTGATTGTACAAGACTTCATCCGGGCGGCACGCGAAGAATTAGGTGTTTCTGTCGGGCCGGGACGTGGTTCGGCGGCTGGTTCGGCGGTCGCCTACTGCTTAGGTATCACGCGCATCGACCCGATTAAATACGACCTGCTGTTTGAGCGTTTCCTGAACCCTGACCGTATTTCGCTGCCTGATATCGATACGGACTTCGACGACGACGGACGCGGGGAGGTGTTGCGCTGGGTGACGGAGAAATATGGAGTCGAACGCGTGGCACACATCATCACCTACGGCACGATGGCGACCAAATCGGCCATCAAAGATGTCGCTCGCGTGGAAAAACTTCCGCTCACCGAATCGAACCGATTGGCCAAATTGGTTCCGGATAAAATTCCGGACATGAAAAAGTTCAAACTGAAAGACGCCATCAACTACGTACCGGAACTGAAAGAGGCAGCCGGCAGCAGCAACCCGCTTGTCCGCGACACCCTCAAGTATGCCCAAATGCTGGAAGGGAACGTCCGCAATACGGGCGTACACGCGTGTGGCATCATCATCGGGCGGTACGACATCTCGGACGTCGTACCGATCAGCACAGCCAAAGACAAAGACACCGGAGAGGAGATGCTGGTCACGCAATATGAAGGCTCCGTCATCGAAGAAACCGGGCTTATCAAGATGGACTTCTTGGGTCTGAAAACCCTCTCCATCATCAAGGAGGCAGTCGAAAATATCAAATTGACCACAGGTGAAGACCTCGACATCGACCACATCAGCCTCGAAGATCCGGTAACCTATAAGTTGTATTGCGAAGGGAAAACCACCGGTACGTTCCAATTCGAGTCTGCCGGCATGCAGAAGTACCTGAAAGAGTTGCAACCTTCCAAGTTTGAAGATCTCATCGCAATGAATGCGCTCTACCGTCCCGGACCAATGGACAACATCCCCTCCTTTATCGCCCGCAAGCAAGGGAAAGAGGAAATCAAGTACGACATCCCGGTGATGGAGCGCTACTTGAAGGACACCTATGGCATCACAGTCTATCAGGAGCAAGTGATGCTCCTCTCCCGTCTGCTGGCAAACTTCACACGAGGCGAGAGCGACACCCTCCGGAAAGCGATGGGAAAGAAACTCATCGACAAGATGAACGCGCTGAAGACGAAATTCATGAGCGGCGGGCACGCCAACGGATATAAGGAAGAAACCTTGCAAAAGATTTGGGGGGACTGGGAGAAGTTTGCCTCTTACGCCTTCAACAAGAGCCATGCGACCTGTTATTCGTGGGTCGCCTACCAGACCGCCTACCTGAAAGCCAATTATCCGTCTGAATATATGGCCGCCGTGCTCAGCCGAAGCCTTTCCAACATCGTCGACATCACGAAATTCATGGACGAATGTAAGGCGATGGGCATTCAGGTTTTGGGGCCCGACGTGAACGAATCGTTCTTGAAGTTCAGCGTAGACAAAAACAAAAACATCCGCTTCGGTCTGGGTGCCGTCAAAGGTGTCGGCGAGTCTGCCGTGCAGAACATCATCGACGAACGACTGAAAAACGGCCCCTTCAAAAACATCTTCGATTTCGTGGAACGGGTCAACCTGACCGCCTGCAACAAAAAGAACATCGAATCGCTGGCTTTGGCAGGCGCTTTCGACAACCTCGCCGTCCAACGCGAGCAATTCTTTGCAGACGACGGGAAGGGAGAAGTCTTCTTAGACACGCTGGTCCGCTACGGAAACAAATTCCAGACGGACAAACTCACATCGTCCAACTCGCTCTTCGGCGGAGACGACTTCGTCGCGATTGTCAAGCCCGAAATCCCGAAATGCGAGGCATGGAGCGTGCTCGAGCGGCTGAACAAAGAGAAAGAGTTGGTCGGAATTTATCTCTCCGCGCACCCGCTGGACGATTATCATATCATCCTGACTTATGTCTGCAACATCGGCATGGCCGAAATCAACGACAAAGAAAACCTAAAAGGGCGCGACCTGCTCTTCGGCGGCATTGTGACGGACTACCGGGAAGGAATGAGCAAGAAAGGGATGCCCTATGGCGTCATCAAAATCGAAGATTTCACCGGAAGCGGAGAGATTGCCCTTTTCGGGAAGGATTACGTGGAATACAGCAAGTTCGGCCGGCGAGGCTTCTGCCTGCTGGTCAAAGCCCGCGTCGAAGACCGCTACAACTCCGGCCGGTTGAGCTTCAACATCGGCTCCATGCAGCTTTTGCAGGACGAGAAAGACCGCCTGATCGAACGGATTAGCATCACCGTCCCCATCCACACGCTTGACGAGCCGACCGTGAACGAACTCTCGTCTCTCATCAAAGCCCATCCGGGACAGAGCCTCCTTTACTTCAAGGTGGTAGACGGCGAGCACAACGTGGTGCAGAACTTCTACTCGCCCAACATCCGTCTCGACGTCACGCGGGAGCTGGTGGAGTTCCTGAAAGAGAACGAAAGCATCGACTTTAAAATTAACTGACATTGCGGAGAAACGAGCAGAAAGATTTTGTACTTTTGCGAGGTTTTGAAAAACGTAAATCACTAATAAAAAACAAATATGGCTTTACAAGTAACAGATTCAAATTTCAACGAGTTGATAAACTCGGGTAAGCCTATGGTCTTAGACTTTTGGGCTGAGTGGTGCGGGCCTTGCCGCATGGTTTCTCCTATCATCGACGAGCTGGCCGCCGAGTATGAAGGCCGCGTCATCATCGGGAAAATGAATGTAGACGACAATAACGATGTCGTTGTCCAATTCGGCATCCGCAACATCCCTACCATCCTCTTCTTCAAAGACGGGAAAATGGTCGACAAACAGGTGGGATCCGTCCCCAAAGCGACGCTCGCCGCCAAAGTCGAAGCG
>CAYXIX010000049.1:0-14295 GCA_964465405.1 uncultured Parabacteroides sp.
TAACCTTCACAGTCTTGCGGCGAAAGAAACTTTCACGAAAACAAAAAGTTTAAATCACTTCAATTTCTTTATCTATCGAATGATTTACGCGATAAAGGTAAAAAATCGAAACGTCCGACTACTTGAAAGAACTTATATTACTTTGCTCTGACCACACCATTACAAACGGCTCTTCCACGCGAAAAGCGAGCCGGAAGGTTTGTCGGCAGGGAGTCTTGAGCTCCTGCGCGCAAAGGATTCCCTGCTTGGAGAAGGGAAAGGGGGAAATGCGGAGGTGTTCTCGGAAGTTTATCTCCTCTTCGCCCAATAGCTTGAAAAGGGTTTCTTTGGCGCACCAGTAGATGAGCAGGTGGTCGCTCTCGTGTGCAGGGTCGATGACGGCATCTTCTTCGTCATGCATGAAGCGGCTACGGATTTTCTTCACGCGGTCGGAGCGGTATTCGATGTCGATGCCTGCGGGGGAATCCGGAACGATTAGTACGGCTGCATAACCGCGCGTATGGGAAAAGCTGATTGAGAAAGATGAGTCGCGCAGCATAGGCGCACCGTTGGGCAGATATTCGACGGTCACTTCCCTCTCCAACAGGGTCTGCAACAAAACGCGACAAGCAAGCCACTCGGTACACCGCGTATCGGTGCGGAGGGTGTCGAGCTGCGGACGGTAGGTTTCCTTATTATATAAGGTAGCGAAGAGCGATTCGGCATCTTCCGTGATATGCCAGACAGCGAAAAGCGGGGCAGTATGTCGGAACAGGAGTGGCATCAGTCTGTCCACATAAAGGATTTGAGCAACTCGATAATATCTTGCTTCAGATAGGCATTCACCGGTGCAAGCGAATCGGCGTTGAGCGCGCAATCGTAAAACAACATGCCGCGAAGCATTTTCGAGGAGTCACCAAAAACGACAAACTGCATGGGAGAAGCAAGATTGTTGTTGTCACAGAAAAGTTCCCCGTAAAGATTCTCTTCCGTCAGGCTCCATTCAGGCGTTCGTGCGGATTGCTTCGCGTTTGCCAAGCGATCAGGCGTACGCAGGAACTCCACATAAGCCTCGACCAATGCCTCTTTCGTCCCCGACAAGTAGCCGCAATAGAGATTGGCATTCAAAGCAGGGTAGGTAATGTAAAACCAATGTTGCGCGGAATCGGATTCGACCTCCTTGACGACCGCCTGCCCGGAAAGGCGGAAAGAGAAAGGCAACCCGCAGACCGACGTGTCGCGATAAGTGGCGATGGGCGGCTCGATACGGAAATATCCACAAGGCTTGGGCGTATACTCCACCGTACACGCCATGCACCCCGCAACCACCCCCAGCAAAATCAGTCTTACAGCCAGCCGCATCATTCAGCAAATTCGGGAATCCGACTAAACTTCACCTTCAGAATCCGTCGGTTGTCTACCTCCAGAATCTGGAATTGATATTTGCCGTAGCGGATAATGTCGCGGCGATTCGGTATGTCGCCTTTGATTTCGAGCAAAAGTCCGCCCAATGTCTCAACCTCGTCGGTCAGTTTGCCAAACTCACTGGGGTTCACGCCTATCACGCGGAAAAAGTCTATCAGCTGGATTTTCGCTTCGAAGATATAGCTGCCGTCCGCAAGACGGATGAACTGCTTCACGTCGTCGTCATACTCGTCAGATATCTCGCCGACAATCTCCTCCAAGATGTCCTCCATCGTGATAAGCCCGGAAGTGCCTCCGAATTCATCCACCACAATTGCCATGTGTATTTTATTCGAGCGGAACTCTTCCAGCAGGTCGTCGATTTTTTTCGTCTCGGGAACGAAATAGGCCGGACGAATCAGTGACTGCCAGTTGAAGGTATCCGGCTCCTCGACATGCGATAGGAGGTCTTTGATGTAAAGGATGCCCTTGATGTCGTCTTCCGATTCCTCATAAACCGGTATGCGCGAATAACCCGACTTGACGACAAAATCAATCACATCGCGGAACTGTGCCTTGACGTCAAGGTCTTCGATATCCAAACGCGGCGTCATGATTTCGTTGGCCGTTTTGTTGTAAAACTTAATGATTTCGGAAAGCATCACCTTCTCTTCCGGAGATTCTGTCGCCGTACGTTCCAACGCTTTGGATAGCTCGTCGACCGAGAGGTCGGACTTCCGCCTGAGCAGCAAACCGCCTTTCTGATTCGTATAAGGTATTAAAAACTTGGAAAAAGGATAAAGCAGACGTCCTACCACATTCAACGCCCACACATGGCGGCGAAGAAAACGAATGGGGGCTTTTCGCACCAACGATTTGGGCAGCATATCGCCAAACAACAGCAGCACGACGACCAACACAATCGTCTCCAACACAATCAGCCAGCCCGGTTCCATCGAAGAAAACTCTGAAAAAGAGACGCAACCATAGGCACACAGCAAAATAAACGCCACGACGACGAGCTTATTGGCAAGCCAGACGGAAGCGAGCAACTGCTCCGTGTGCTCCAGCAGATTCTGAAGAGAAAAGGCGGACGGTGTCTTTCCGGCGGATATATCATTCATATTTTCCGGCGACAAGGAGTAGAAAGCAGCCTCCGCCGCCGACAAAAAGCCAATCACTAACAGTAAAAAAAATGCAAGGGCCAACGCCATAACGGGATCTACTGCAAATCCTTGTGAAACAATCTGTTCAGGTAAGGCCGATATAAAATAGTCTGAGTCCAAGTGACAGGGGTTTTAGTTCAACATCTCTTTAGAACGGAAGATCGTCCACGCTATTATCAGCCAACGAAGACTCTATTTGCGGGATAACCGGCTGCTGAAACCCGGAAGGCTGGGCGGCAGAAGGCTGTTGTGACATGGCTGAAGGATCCGCGTTCTGCGGCTGCGCCGCCTGTTGCCCCGAGCCGGAAGAGGTACCGGAACCCACATTGAAAAACTCAACACGGTTGGCATGCACCTCCGTGATGTAGTGCTTCGTGCCGCTTGCGTCGTCATACGAACGCGTCCGCAATTTCCCTTCGACAAACACGCCGGAACCTTTTTTCACCCATCGTTCCACAAATGGCACTTGGTCTTTCCGGACAACCACATTATGCCACTCCGTCCGCTCGGGAACCACCGTCCCGTTCGGCAGGGTGTATCCCCTCTCGGAAGTGGCCAATGGGAAGTTTGCAACGGCAGATCCACTGTCAAAATAACGCACGTCGGGGTCACGCCCGACAAAACCGATCAACAATACTTTATTCAATGACATCGTTCTTTTCTTTTCAAATTGTTTCACAAATGTACATAAAAAACTTAGAACCGGCATTGAAATGGTTAGAATTTTCTTTCTCTCCATCAAATCCTGTTTATCCTTATCCAAAATCGGGCTACACGCCGGGTAAAAATACGCTTACTCTCTTTTCAGAAAAAGGTCGTCGCCCGCCAAACGCTCCAAATAGAGGTGTATCAGGCGCGGAACGGCATAGCGGTCTATGTCGGAAAGCGGAATCCGGAGATAGTCGCGCAACGCCGGAATCTCTTCCGCTATTTCTACACGGTAGAAAGTGGCATAGAGTATCTGATGCGACAAGACATGTTTGACGCCGGACAAATCGACCGAAACCGAAAGGTCGCCCGCGCCGTCAAACAACCGCCGGAAAGCCGCAGTCTGTTGCAACTCAGCGAAATCCGCCGGACGCTCTGTCTCGATAAGCGGGAACTCGTAAAGCCCCTCCCAAATGTCCTTTTTCCCGCGACGGGCCATCCACGTCGTTCCCCTGCATTGGATATACAGATAGTGGAAATAGCGGTTACGCGTCTTCGCCCTGTGCTGTTTGACGGGCAAATCGACCACCGTCCCGGCGGCATAAGCCGCGCAGCGCGCACTGAGCGGACAGGCCGTGCAGTCCGGATTCTGCGGCACGCACTGCAAGGCGCCCAGCTCCATTATCGCCTGATTGTGCATCCCCGCATGCTGCGGATCCATCAGCTGAAAGGCAAGCTCCGCAAACAGCTTTTTCCCCTTCGGCGTGTCAATCGGGACATCCACTGCAAACAGGCGCGAAAGCACCCGGAACACGTTCCCGTCGACCACCGGATAGGGCTGATTCCACGCAAAAGAAAGTATCGCCGCCGCCGTATATTCCCCTATCCCCTTCAAGGCAATCACATCCGCATACCGACTGGGGAAAACGCCGCCAAAGCGCGTCATGATTTCTTTCGCCGCCGCATGCAGGTTGCGCGCCCGGCTGTAATAACCCAGACCTTGCCAATATTTCAACACCTCGTCTTCATCGGCAGAAGCCAGCGAAGCGACATCCGGAAAGCGTTCCGTAAAACGGTAAAAATAATCCATGCCCTGTGCGACACGCGTCTGTTGAAGGATAATTTCCGAAATCCAAATAATATAAGGGTCAGACGAATGCCGCCAAGGGAGTTCCCGCCTGTTCATCCGATACCAGTCACGCAGTAAATAACTAATTTCTAATTGTTTATCCACTTCTAAGCAAACTTTTCGGCAAGCCTCGTATGCAGCCTGCAACTAATTGATTTCTGCAAACATACACAGTTCTCACGAATCGGCAAGAAACTTTTTTCATAAAATTTGACCGACAATTTTTCCCCACATGAATAAAAAGCTATATATTTGCATTTCAAAAAATTAATAGGTTCAAATCAATTAATAATTTATAGATATGACTAAAGCAGATATTGTTAGCGAAATTTCAAAAAGCACGGGCATCGACAAGCAAACTGTGCTGAACACAGTAGAGTCTTTTATGAATACAGTAAAGAATTCATTATCGGAAGGGGAAAACGTTTACCTGCGAGGATTTGGAAGTTTTGTTATTAAAAAGAGAGCTCAAAAGACCGCTCGGAATATTTCCAAAAATACAACGATTATCATCCCGGAACACAACATTCCATCTTTCAAACCAGCAAAGACTTTTTTAAACGATGTAAAATAATCAAGTCATTATAGTTTCATTTTTAATTTTTAAATTCTGAATAGTATGCCTAGCGGAAAGAAAAGAAAAAGACATAAGATGTCTACGCACAAGCGCAAAAAAAGACTAAAGAAGAATAGACACAAGAAAAAGTAAGTCTATTTGAGTAAAACTTTAAAGAACAAACTTAATAAGAGACCTTTTGAGTTTGTTCTTTACGTATTTAATAAGGTCTCACGTTTCAAACATCTCTTTTTATAGTGGTAAGTGAATTAGTAGTAGACGTACAACCCAAAGAAGTATCCATCGCCGTCTTGGAAGACAAGAGCCTTGTGGAACTCCAAAAAGAGGCACGCAATGTCTCTTTTGCGGTCGGCGACATATACGTGGGCAAAGTAAAAAAACTGATGCCGGGTTTGAATGCTGCTTTCATTGACATAGGATATAAAAAGGGTGCATTTCTTCACTATCTGGACTTAGGTCCTAATTTCAATACACAACAAAAATTTCTAAAACAGGCACTGGGAGAAAAGAAAATCCCTGCACTCACAAAGCTACAGATACTCCCGGAAATTGAAAAAGAGGGAAGCATCAGCAACGCGCTCAAAATAGGACAAGAGGTGTTGGTCCAAATCGCCAAAGAACCGATTTCAACGAAAGGCCCCCGGCTAACCTCCGAATTATCCTTTGCAGGAAGATACATTGTCCTGATACCTTTTTCTGACAAAGTATCGGTTTCTACAAAAATCAAATCGAATGAAGAGCGCGCCCGTTTGCGACAACTTATTCAAAGCATCAAACCGAAGAATTTCAGCGTCATCGTACGGACGTCTGCCGAAGGGAAACGAGTCGCTGAGCTCGATCATGAATTAAAGACATTACTGAAACGATGGGAAGACAGCATCGTCAAAATCACCAAGACTAAAGCCCCCACGCTCATTTACGAAGAAACGACGCGGGCCGTCGTCCTGTTGCGTGATATCTTCAACCCCTCTTTTCAGCATATTTATGTAAACGATGCTGATGTGTACCATAACATTCGTGATTATGTCAGCCTGATTGCTCCCGGACGCGAAGAAATCGTGCAACGATACACGGGTGAGCTCCCTATCTTTGACAATTTTGCAATCACAAAGCAAATCAAATCGTTGTTCGGGCGTACCGTTACTTATAAAAGCGGCGCCTATCTCATCATCGAACACACAGAAGCCATGCATGTCATTGACGTAAACAGCGGCAACCGCTCGAAAGGCAGCGACGCCCAAGAAAAAACAGCAATCGACGTCAATACCGCTGCGGCAGACGAAATCGCCCGCCAACTGCGCCTTCGTGACATGGGAGGAATCATTGTCATCGATTTCATCGATATGGCAGAAGCGGCCAACCGGCAAAAACTGTTTGAACACATGAACAAAGCAATGGCCAACGACCGAGCCAAACACAATATTTTGCCGCTGAGTAAATTCGGCCTGATGCAAATCACACGCCAGCGTGTCCGTCCGGCGATGGATGTCGACACACGGGAGGCCTGCCCGACCTGTTTCGGGACGGGAACCATCAAACCTTCCATCCTCTTTACGGATAACTTGGAAGGAAAAATCGACTGCTTAGTGAACAAACACCATGTGAAGAAATTCGCCCTGCATGTACATCCTTATGTAGCAGCATTTATCAATAGCGGGCGATTCCCGCTTAAATGGAAATGGAAATTTAAATATTCTATGGGTATCAAATTCATCCCGAATCAAAGTCTTGGTTTTTTGGAGTACAAATTCATCGACTCAGACAAAAACGAATTGGACATGATGGAGGAAAAAGAACTCAAATGAAAAAAAGAGGTACATGCACAGTTGCATGTACCTCTTTTTTTATCCCCCTCTTTATCCAGCCTGACGGACAGCCTCCATGATGTTTTCCCAATCGGCTGCCAACGTTTTCATATCCGGGTAAAGCAAATCTGCGCCGGCATCCAACAAGACTTGGTCCGGGAGCGGCCCCGTGTTCACCGCAATCGTAAAAATGCCGGCCGCCACGCCCGCCTCTATGCCCATAGGGGCGTTTTCCACCACGAACGCTTCGCTGGCCTGCACGCCCGCCTTCTTCAAACCCATCAGATAAGGTTCCGGGTGCGGTTTGCCCAGTTTGACGTCGAAAGCCGTCACCATCTGCTCGCGCTTGAAGCAGCCCGGATAGGTTTGCTCCACCTTGTCGATCAGGCTGTGCTGGCCGGAACCGGTCACAATCAGCGTTTGCAGGCCGGAAGCACGAACCGCCTTCAGCACGTCGGATGCTCCCGGCATCGCCTCTCCATCGTTATAGCGGTTGAACAGACGCGCTTTTTCGTCATAGATAGCGCGTTTTTCTTCGTTCGTCGCATCGCGGTGGAAGGTTTGCCGAAACAATTCATTAACCGTATTGTCGCCCGTCTGCCCTTCATACAGATAAAAAAGCTCCGGAGTCGAAATCAAGTGGTGTTTGCAGGCCGTCTCATGCCACGAGCGGGCATGAAAGCGCATGGAATCGTACAAAACGCCGTCCATGTCAAACAAAACAGCCTTCGGGACAAGCGATGTCTGCCCCTGTTTTTCTAAATATCGCGCAATGGATTCTCGAATCTTCATCGTTTTTAATCAAATTACAGGCTATGTAAAGCCATTTACACAAAACAGAAAAGCATCTACCCGGTGGGTACGGGTGCAGCGTCCGGCGCAGAAGGCATCCACAGGGTAGGCAGGCCTCCGGCAGCATCCGCTCCGGCAAAACACAGGGTAGGTACGCCCCCAGCGCGAGCCGCTGAACCCATACCTACCCTGTGTATCCCTTCCGCGCCGGGCGCGGAGCGGATTCCTATCCCCTCTGCTTACAGGCGGGCGCGGATGGCCGCGCTTTCTTGCTCGTAGCCCGGCTTGTCCAACAGGGCAAACATATTCTTTTTATACGCTTCGACGCCGGGTTGGTTAAACGGGTTCACGCCCAACAGATAGCCGCTGATGCCGCACGCACGCTCGAAGAAATAGAACAGCTGACCGATATAATAAGGGGTAACGGCCGGCATCGTAATCTTAATATTCGGCACGCCTCCGTCTACATGGGCCAGTTGCGTACCCCGTTCAGCCATCTTGTTTACCTCGTCGACCCGCTTGCCGGCCAGGAAGTTCAGTCCGTCCAGATTCGTCTCATCCGTCGGAATCACGACATGGTGAAGCGGTTCTTCCACCGAGATGACGGTCTCGAAAATCGTCCGTTCGCCCTCTTGAATCCATTGTCCCATCGAGTGCAAGTCGGTTGTCAAATCCACAGATGCCGGGAAAATACCTTTTCCCTCTTTTCCTTCACTTTCGCCATACAGTTGTTTCCACCATTCTGCTATATAATGCAACTTCGGATAGAAATTGGCCAGAATCTCGATTTTCTTTCCGCTGTTGTAGAGCAGATTGCGGGTCACGGCATAAACGGCTGCCATGTTCTCTTCGAACGGCACCGTGACATCCGTCGCCTTCTCCATTGCCACAGCTCCTGCCACCAAGTCACGTATGTTGATACCCACTACCGCGATTGGCAGCAAACCGACAGGGGTCAAGACTGAAAAACGACCACCTACGTTATCAGGAATGACAAAGGTCTTATACCCTTCTTTGTCTGCCAACGTACGCAGAGCACCTTTACGGGCATCCGTGATGGCCACAATCCGGTGTTTTGCTTCCTTTTTTCCGACGGTCTCTTCCAGCATCTTTTTCAAGATACGGAAAGCCAATGCCGGCTCGGTAGTCGTTCCTGATTTGGAGATATTGATGATACCAAATTGTTTACCTTTCAATATTTCGCAAAGCTCGTGTAGATAATCTTCGCCAATATTATGCCCGGCATATAACAAAACTGGGTCTTTGCGGTCTGTCTGCAACCAGTCAAAACTGTTGCTCATCGCTTCCACTACGGCTCTGACTCCCAAATAACTTCCTCCGATGCCGACCGTCACGATTACGTCACATTTCGAACGAAGTTGTTGGGCCGTATGCTCTATATCCGCCAATTCAGCATCCGTAATAGAAGAAGGAAGATGCAACCAACCTAAAAAATCATTACCTGCGCCATCACCCTTTTGCAGCGTAGCATTCCATTCATTCGCCTTTACTGCCTGTGCCTGAATTTGTTCTTTCGTCACAATTCCAAGTGCTTTGTCGATGTTAAGACTAATGTTCTTCATCTTTCATTCATTATTTAAATGTTCCAGTCAACTGCCGTATGGCTGTTGTCGGTGATTTCTTTTCATACAAAATGCCATACAATGCATCCAATATCGGCATGTTCACCTTATATTTTTCATTTATTTCGCGGATACATTTAGTCCCATAATAGCCTTCGGCAATCATTTCCATCTCCAACTGGGCGATTTTGACGGAATATCCTTTACCAATCATGGTGCCAAATGTGCGATTCCGGCTAAACCGCGAATAAGCTGTTACCAAAAGGTCACCCAAATAGACGGAATCGGTCACATCCCGCTTCAGGCCATGTACCGCATTCAGGAAACTGCGCATCTCATCAATGGCATTGCAAATGAAAACAGCGATAAAGTTGTCTCCATATTTCATACCGTGACAAATACCGGCCACTATGGCATATACATTCTTCAAAACAGAGGCATATTCAATCCCTGTCACATCTTTGCAACACGAATTGCTCAGATATTGATTCTTAAATACAGGAGCAAGGGCCTTGGCATTCTCGATATTCGAACATGCCAGTGTAATATAAGACAACCGTTCGAGCGCAATCTCTTCTGCATGGCAAGGGCCTCCGATTACCGCAATATGTTCAATCGGGACATCGCAATACTCCGCCAAGTAATCAGCGACAAGCATATTTTCATCCGGCACGATACCTTTAATAGCCGAAACGATGTATTTGTCGTGCATCGAAGTCGTCACTTTCATCAGATGTTGCTTCAAGAAAGGAGATGGAGTCGCAAATATCAACGTGTCTGACTCTTTTATAACCTCATTGATATCCGTAAAGAACTGAATCCTACTGATATCAAACTTGACAGACGAAAGGTAACTCGGATTATGCCCCAGCTGAAGAAACTCTTCCACTTGATCTGGCCTACGCATATACCAGTTGATACTATCTTGCGTAGAAAGTACAATCTTGGCCAAAGCGGTAGCCCAACTACCACCTCCCATTATTGCAATTTTTCCGGGCAGCTTCATTGTTTCACTTTCATTTTGTTGCGTTGTCAATCCATTTCTCCACCTCTTCAGCAGAAGGATTTTGCAAATCTAACTTATATCTCTTATTAATTTCACACAAATCCTGTCTTAATTTATTCGGATTAACACCTGCCAACAAATCTACAGACACATATCCGGCCTTTTGCAAAGCAGGCACCCATTCTTCCCCGATGCCTAAAGCGACATATTTATCAACCGAATCTTTTTTCACCGTTTTTTCAGGCCGCATTTGAGGGAAAAGCAAAACCTCTTGAATCGCCGTCTGCCCCGTCATCAGCATGACTAGACGATCGATGCCAATACCAATCCCCGACGTCGGCGGCATCCCGAATTGCAGGGCCCGCAAAAAGTCTTGGTCGATGAACATCGCCTCGTCATCCCCCTTTTCACTTAAACGGAGTTGCTCCTTGAAGCGCTCTTCCTGGTCGAGCGGGTCGTTGAGCTCGCTATAGGCATTGGCCAGCTCTTTCCCGTTCACCATCAGCTCGAAACGTTCTGTCAATCCCGGCTTGCTCCGGTGCATTTTGGTAAGGGGACTCATTTCGACAGGATAATCAATAATGAAAGTCGGCTGGATAAACGTGCCTTCGCAAAATTCACCAAAGATTTCATCAATCAATTTTCCTTTCCCCATCGTATCATCGATTTCCAACTCCAGCTCCTGGCAAATTTGACGAATTTCATCTTCGCTTTTCCCCTCCAAATCATAGCCTGTCTTTTCCTTGATTGCATCCAAAATAGGCAAACGACGATAAGGCGCCTTGAAGCTAATGGTTTTGCCATCCACAACCGTCTCGCTCGAACCGTTCACAGCAATGCAGATACGCTCCAATAGCTGCTCCGTAAAACACATCATCCAATTATAATCCTTGTACTGCACATACAGCTCCATACACGTGAACTCCGGATTATGCGTCCTGTCCATTCCCTCGTTACGGAAATTCTTCCCGATTTCATAGACGCCTTCAAATCCACCGACAATCAACCGCTTCAAATAGAGTTCCGTCGCAATGCGCAGATACAAATCAATGTCAAGCGAATTGTGATGCGTGATAAAAGGACGCGCGCTCGCGCCTCCCGGTATAGACTGCAAAATCGGCGTCTCTACCTCTGTATATCCCGCTTCGTCCAAAGCAACACGCAACGTTTTAATCACCAATGCACGTTTCAAAAACAGATCCTTAACCCCTTCATTGACAATCAAATCAACATAGCGTTGCCGGTAACGCATCTCTGCATCGTTAAATCCGTCATAGGCAACCCCGTCTTTGTATTTCACTATGGGCAAAGGCCTGAGTGACTTCGATAATATTGTCAATTCCTGAGCATGAACAGAAATCTCCCCCATTTGGGTACGGAAAACGAATCCTTTAATCCCTACAAAATCGCCGATATCCAGCAACTTCTTAAACACAACATTATACAAGTCTTTATCTTCACTCGGACAAATGTCATCCCGCGAGATATAAATTTGTATCCGCCCTTCGGAATCCTGCAACTCCATAAATGAAGCTTTCCCCATGATGCGACGACTCATGATTCGTCCCGCAATGCTCACTATACGGGGTTCGGCTTCATCTTTAAATTGTTCCTTAATTTCTCTTGAAAAAGCATTCGTTACATATTCGGCAGCCGGATAAGGATTAATCCCCATCTCTCGCAAGCGTTCCAGACTATTGCGTCTTATGATTTCCTGTTCACTCAGTTCTAACAGATTCATAACTATTATTTTTGTACAATACCCGGCAAAAATACAAAAAAACAGGAGAAAAAACGTGCTTTCCCTGTTTTATTTCCCGGGGCAGAGTCATAAGGTTGACTACATTGCAACTCCTTATTCAATAATTACTATACAAATACCTCTTGATACTCTTCTTCGGGGTCTTTTCGAACTCCGTCGGATAAAGTTGCAGGGAGGATACGGCTTCGTAAGGGGCAAGTAGCTTGTTCAGTTCGGCACGGTTACGCTCCATGATGATGGGCAGGTCTGAATGCGAGACGCCGGTACTGTCCACCATATCATAATCTGGGTAAACCAACCCGACCAGCTTCCCCTCCTTCTGGATAACGAGGCTCTCCATCACAAAAGGCAGGTTGTTCAACTTTGCCTCAATCTCCTCCGGATAGATGTTCTGTCCGCTCGGCCCCAGTATCATCGTTTTGCTGCGCCCGCGAATGTAAATCCGTTCGTCAGCATCAATCGTACCCAAATCCCCCGTGCGCAGCCAACCGTCGTCGGTGAAAGCTTCGCGGGTCGCCTCTTCGTTTTTGAAATAGCCTTTCATCACATTCTCCCCCTTCACCTGTATTTCCCCCACCGTATGGAATGGGTCTGCCGAATCGATACGTACCTGCATAATGCCGTCCAGAATGCGTCCGCACGAACCGGGCACAAATTCTGCACAGGGGGCATAACTAATCAGCGGACCGCACTCGGTCATGCCATAGCCGATTGTAAAGGGAAACTTGATTTTGTAAAGGAAATCCGTCACCTCGTCGTTCATCGCCGCACCGCCTACAATCACCTCACGGAAGCGGCCGCCAAACGTGTTGACCAGCTTCTTGCGAATTTGGGCATAGATGCGCGAATCGAGCAGCGGAATGTTCAAGGCAACACGCATCGTCATCTTGTTTATCTGCGGAAGTATTATCTTCTTATAGATTTTCTCAAGAATGAGCGGGACAGTCAGAATCAAATTGGGCTTGACCTCTTCGAACGCTTTCAACAGGATTTTGGGCGACGGCGTTTTGCCCAACAAAAATACATGCGCCCCAACAGCCAACTCGGTAAGGAAATTGAACGCACAGCTATAAGCATGGGCAAGAGGCAAAAAGCAGAGCACACGGTCGGCATGGCAAATGATACCGGAGTTGACACCAAACATCACGTTTCCTGCCAAATTATTCCCCGTCAGCATCACCCCTTTGCTAAAACCACTTGTCCCGGAGGTGTAATTGATAAGGACAACCTTGTCGTTGTCCAGCTCGGCATAACGGATATCTGCCGGCCCGAATCCCTCCGGATAGCGTCCATGCATCTTCGCCTCCATCCCATTCAGGAGCTTCTGGATGCTTTCTCCGTCACGCTGGTGCAAACAGCGGAAGTCGGACAGGGAGAAAACGCCCCGCACGTCGGCAATCATCTCCTCCTCCAACGTGTCCCAAATGCGGTCGCTGACGAAAAGGAAAACCGACTCGGAGTGGTTGATGATGTGGTGCACATCGTTCGGACTGAAATCTTGCAGGATAGGGACGATAATCGCTCCATAGGTAACAGCCGCCATGTAAACGATGCACCAGCGCGCGCTATCCTTCCCTATCAGGGCGATACGGTCGCCCCGCCGAATTTGGCACTCCTCAAAAAGAAGATGGATGCGAGCAATCTCACGCGCCATATCGGCATACGAGAAAGTGACTCCCTTGCTATAGTCCGTCAATGCCGGCATATCCCAGTTCTTTCTGAAACTTGTCTCATATATCTTAATGAAATTTTCCTTTACCATTTGATTATGGGTTGAAATTTGCACAAAAATACAGACTCTCGGGTACATACGCAAGATGGGATGATTATATTTGCAGTCCATTGAAATAAAAAGAGCTTATGAAGAATGATTTTATACGTTCGCTTTCCAAAGAAAGACTCATCCAATTGATTGAGGATTATTCCAAAAACTGGTTGGCTATGGATGGCGTCTGGTTTCAATCGGTTGAACGGATACACGGGATGGACGAAGCCATGTTTCACGACGCCGAAGCATGGAAACGGTTTACCGTGATTGAAGCCAAACGCATCAAACAGTTCCTGAACCTCCCCGAACATCCGGGACTGGAGGGCCTCGCCCAAGCCCTGCAACTCCGCTTCTACGCGAATCTGAACGAAGCCGATATCATTCGGGACGAGGCGCAGCAGGTTTTGATATACCGGACAAACGAATGCCGGGTGCAACGGGCCCGCGAACGCAAAAACATGCCGTTCCATCCGTGCAAACCGGTCGGCGAAATCGAATATGCTGGCTTTGCGCGCACGATTGACGACCGTATCTCCTGCGAATGTATCAGCTGCTTCCCCGACGTGACCGACGCGACCTGCTGTTGTGCATGGCGTTTCAAGTTGGAAGAATAGGAATGTTTTTCCCATACGGCGGCAAAAAGCAAAACCACCCCGCGAGGGAGATGAATTTTCCT
>CAYXIX010000050.1:0-14218 GCA_964465405.1 uncultured Parabacteroides sp.
ATGGCGGTATTTTTTATTCTCATTTTGCTTGCATATTAATATAGTTCGTGAGTTTAAATCACTTCAATATTGCATTTACTGTTGGACTCTGACTCTGCCCCTTCTTTCACTAAAAGATTTCAAAACAACAGCTTTATATTTGTTATTTTCGTTTTCGCTTTCTATCTTTACAAACTCCAAACAATTACACAGACGAAAGAGGGGAAGAATGCTAGCATTTTTACACATACATATACAGTGGATCGTAGGCGTAATCTTGTTGCTATATACCATTACGATACTTGGATTAATACTGGTGATTATCACGGAAAACCGTAATCCGTTGAAAACAATTCCTTGGGTCGTAGTGCTTTTGTTCACACCGGGTATCGGACTCATTTTCTATTTCTTCTTTGGGCAGGACAACCGGAAACAACGTATCATCTCCCGCCATACCTATAAACGCATCACGAAAGGGGCAAAAGAAGGAGCACTCCCACAAGATGCCTGTAACGTTCCGTCGGCCTACCAACCATTAGCCACATTGCTGACAAATAGTAATCAATCCTCTTTACTCTATGGCAGCCAAATAAAAATTTACACAAACGGGATCGATAAATTCCATGACCTGCTGGAAGAATTGTCTAACGCAACCCACCACATCCATTTGGAATACTACATCTTTTGCGATGATGAAATCGGGAATAAAGTCAAAACCATTCTCATGGAAAAAGCACGCGCCGGAATCGAAGTACGCGTGCTCTATGACGACGTGGGCTGCTGGAATGTAAAAAACAAATTCTTTAAGGAAATGGAAACTGCCGGTGTCGAAGTAAAAGCATTCCTGAAAGTGGTTTTCCCTGTCCTCACGAGCAAGGTCAATTACCGGAATCACCGAAAGAGTGTTGTCATTGACGGGAAAGTGGGTTTCATGGGAGGTATGAATATTGCAGACCGCTATTGGAAAGGGACGGACTGGGGAACATGGCGCGACTCACATTTCAAAATCATTGGAAAAGGTGTACACGGTTTACAAGCCGCATTCCTCATCGATTGGTATGTAGTCAGCAAGAAACTATTAAGCGACAAGGTATACTATCCTCCAGTTCCCATCTACTCGCACGACAACATCATGCAAATTTGCATCGGCGGCCCGGTCGGCCAATGGCGTATCTTGTTGCAAGCAACCATCTTCGCAATTGCCAACGCTAAGAAATACGTTTATATCCAAACCCCCTATTTCCTGCCGACCGAAGGATTGAACCAAGCCTTGCAGATCGCGGCTCTCGGAGGCATAGATGTCCGCTTGATGCTTCCCAAACATTCAGATACACGCACAGCCAATATGGCTACTCATTCTTTCATCGATGAAATGGTAAAAGCCGGCGTTAGAGTATATTTCTATGAATCGGGATTCTTACACTCCAAGCTAATGGTTACAGACGACACGTTAACTTGCATAGGTTCAGCCAACATGGATTTCAGAAGTTTCGAACACAATTTTGAAATCAACGCATTTGTCTATCACCCCTCTTTCGCCATCCAAATGAAAGAGATTTTCCTACACGACCAACAACATTGCGAAGCACTCGTCCCTTCCCGTTGGCTCAAACGCCCTATCAAACAGCGCATAGCTGAATCATTCATGCGTCTGTTCTCACCTCTTCTTTAATAAAAATCGAGAAATTAACCGAGCCATACACACGACGCTGGCAAAAACCGGGCAACACAGAGAAATCATATTGTTTAGAATGCTCCATCACAAATATGCCACCTTCGCGCAGCAGATTCCGCTCGAGAAGCAGCTTCGGGACTTCGGGGAATTCAGGTAAAGCATAAGGCGGATCCGCAAAAATAAAATCGAAGCTGTCCGCCTGCGCTCCCTGCAAGAAACGAAACGCATCTCCCCGTATCAAGCACAAAGCATCTGTTTTCAACTCTTTGCCCACCTTAGAGATAAAAGCAGCATGGGCCCCATTCTTCTCGACGGCAGTCACGCTCCGGCATCCGCGCGAAAGCAACTCAAACGAAATGCTTCCTGTTCCCGCGAACAAGTCCAATGCGTCCAACCCATCGAAATCCGTGTAATTGGAAAGCACATTAAACAGATTCTCTTTCGCAAAATCTGTCGTCGGACGGGCGCTGAAAGAAGAAGGCACCTCAAAGCGGCGCCGTCCATATTTTCCACTTATGATTCGCATAACGATAAAGCTATAAGATCCAACGGAGCCTGCAAAATCTCCGGCCCTAACAAATAAGCATCCGAAGGTATTTCCTGCAAATCTACATACTGCAAATAATTCCGTAACGTTTCAGCCACCGAAGTCCGCACGGCCATTTCCCCAAAAAGGCGCAGCTGGTCTTTCTGCTGGTCCATTCCGGCTTGCTTCCATACATATAATATATAGTATAACACATCGTCCGGTCGTTCATAACCGAACGAGTTCACAAAAAGCAAATTGCCTTGCGCATAGCAAGCAAGATCCATTCTTCGCGGATACAGCGTCACATACAACTGTTTCGGCAAACGTGTCTGACTCTGTTTTTTCCACAATGGCAACAAAGAGCTCAAATGGTGAACGAAACGGGGAGCCACCAGCGAACGCGAACAAAACGCATACACATCCTCCACCATCCCGAAGACAAGCACGGCCTGTAACGCTTCTATTTCGTTGTGCAAACAACGCCCTTGCGGGGTTGCAAAAGAAAACGACAATAATTCTTTCTTCCGCTCTTCTTCAAAGATTTCTTTCGGGACGACCGTGTATTGAGAAGTTTCACAAACGACCTGCACCCGCTTATAAGGCCATGCCAAAAACGGACAATCGAAAAAACAATCTTCCAAAGCCAACGCATACGGCTTCGACCGGTCTAACTCGAACTCCTTATAAAAGAAAGCGTCATGCATAAACCGACTATAAGCAGAAAAAGAAAGTCCACCCGGCCTAAGCCGGATGGACATGGTGTACTTTTCCGAACAATCAACTGTCAACCTATCCAAAAGCATGATAGCCTCCGACTGCCTTAATCTTCCCAGTTACCCGCGTTGTTGTTGATTTCTGTCAAAGAACCTACGCGCAGACCGGAATATTTACCCCTTTTCTCCGCTTTGTCCTTCAAGTTGTAAACCAACTGTTTGTCCAAGTCGCCCAGATAATCGTCATACAAGACACCGCACTGGAAAACTTTTATCGTGTAACCGGAACCCGAAGTCAATGTAGCCGTGTCCATCGCGAACTCATGCTTGTCCGTTGTCGGGACATAACGCATGTTGTCTACATCATAGTTTTTTCCGAACAACGTGTCGACTGCTGTTACCCAGACAGTGTCACGGCGGATCAACCCCTTCTTAACGGCTTCTTGTTCCGTCATACCCTGTTCGAGCTGTTCATCGGTCAAAACGCCTTCCTTAATCAAGAACGGCAGTTTTTCCTCTTTCAAGAACTTGCTCAACTCATCAAAATTGGCAGCGTGTACCCTGTGAATGTTTTTGTACTCGATCTGAGCTTTGCGGATATCAATCAGGCGAGCCTTGATCAAATTCTCCCGGCGATTTTGCTCTTGTTCAAACTCCACTGGCTTCATGATGCTTCTATAGCACATATACACCAGTACAACTACTGCTACTGTCAATAAAATTTTCAAAGTAACTTTCATGGTTCCTATCGTTTTTTGATTTTATTTCGTACGGCAAATTTAAGAAAGAATATCTAATGCGCTATCTTTATCGCCAAAATTATTTTAGACAAAATGATAAATAGTTATTTATGCCGGCAAATTCGGCAAAATTTCCCCTATAATCCGACCGAAAATCAGCTTTCGGCTCTCAATGATATTTCCGATTTTCTCCTTTCGAGAAAAAAAAATACGCTTTTGCTTTTAAAAGGATATGCCGGAACCGGTAAGACGTCCCTCGTCGGAGCTTTGGTCAAAACATTGACAGAGCTAAAACAAAAAAGCATATTGTTAGCGCCAACCGGACGAGCGGCCAAAGTATTCTCGACCTATGCCGGAAAAAAGGCCTACACGATTCACAAAAAAATCTACCGGCAAAAAAGTTTTTCCCCCGAACCAACCGGATTTTCCCTTGCGCCTAATTTGAACAAAGATACCTTATTCATTGTAGACGAAGCCTCCATGATTGCCAATAACGGGCAAGAAGCGATTGTCTTCGGGACAGGCTGCCTATTAGACGACCTCATCCATTATGTATATACCGGTGAAAACTGCCGCCTCATCCTGATGGGCGACACCGCACAGCTCCCACCCGTCATGCAAACAGACAGCCCGGCGCTCAATCCCGAGTTTTTACGGGGATACAACCTGCAAGTAGAGGAAATCACGCTGACGCAAGTAGTCCGCCAAAGCGAAGACTCGGGCATCCTGTACAACGCGACCCGCCTGCGCGACGCCCTGCGGAATCACGCAGTCGAGACCTTCCCTAAACTTCGCTTGCAATCGTTCGCCGACCTCCGCAAAACGGAGGGAGACGAACTCATCGAGGCCATCTCCTCCGCCTACAGCCGCGACGGCATCGAGGAGACGATAGTCATCACCCGTTCGAACAAACGGGCTACTATATATAATAATGGTATACGCAACCGCATCTTGTTCCGCGAAGCAGAACTTTCGTCGAACGACCGGCTGATGGTCACGAAAAACAATTATTACTGGAACGACAAGGATTCGAAAACCGATTTCATCGCAAACGGAGAAATTATGCAAATACGCAAAGTCTTCCGCACGTATGAACTCTATGGCTTTCACTTTGCAGACGTCCTTGTGCGTTTCCAAGATTACGACAACGAAGCGGAAGTGAAAATCCTGCTCGACACCTTACAGACCGACACATCCGCCCTGCCCAAAGCGCTTAGCGACCAACTGTTTTATGCCATCCTCGAAGATTATCAAGACATCCCCACAAAAGCGGAGAAAATGAAAAAGATGAAAACAGACCCGCACTACAACGTGCTGCAAGTCAAATTCGCCTACGCCGTCACTTGCCACAAAGCACAAGGCGGGCAGTGGACAAACGTATTTCTCGACATTGGCTATGTCACCGAAGAGATGCTGGGCGAAGATTTCTACCGCTGGCTCTATACCGCTTTCACACGCGCCACCGGGCGGCTCTATCTGGTCAATCTTCCGGACGCCTTCGAAGCGCGCTAACACCGCTTAGCAACCGACGCCAAACGCACTGCCATGAAAAAAGAGCCTCTTTTACGGCCATCGAAAGAAATATTGGATGGTTTTGCTACATATATAATGAGAAATACCTATTTTTGTTGCAATATAAACGAATCTGGAAGCAGATTCACCTTAAAAGAAATCAGAATGGCAAATAAAGAGAAAATAGATTACCTACTTCTGGATATACGAGAGCTCGAAACACAAATCGCCGCCATGCGGAACGCGGAAGTGTACCCGGTATCTTTTTTCAGCCAGACTTTCGACCTGACTCATAAGATATTGAAAGACCTCCACGCGCTGGAAGCCAACCAAATCGAAGTTTTACGCCAGCAAATGGAAGCTCACCAAGCCGTGCTCCAATCCATGCCGGAAACGGTAGCAGAGCCAGCCGAAACGGGACGGGAGCCGTTAGCTGCCAACTCGTACCCCGACCCGCAGCCGAAACAACCGGAAACGCCTCCGGCACCCCAGCAACCCGAATCCACCCCGACGACAGGACAGCAGCCTACACGCTCGCTGAGCGATTTGCTGGAAAAACGTAACCTTTCCGATTTGCGGAAGGCGTTCAGCTTGAACGACCGCTTTCGTTTCCGACGCGAACTGTTTGGCGGCGACGAAGCACGGATGGACAAAGCAGTCAGCGATTTAAACGAGCTGCATTCTTATGAAGAATCGGTAGCCTATCTGAATGATGAACTGAATTGGAACGTCGACGACCCTTCGGTTGCCGATTTCCTCCAACTCATAGAAAAGAGATTTAAATAGATCATGGCAAAACTAACCGTAGTACCCACTCCAATCGGAAATCTGGAAGATATCACGCTCCGAGCCATCCGCGTGCTGAAAGAGGCAGACCTCATTTTGGCCGAAGACACACGTACTACCGGAATCTTGCTCAAACATTTCGACATACAAAACCGGATGCAGTCGCATCACAAGTTCAACGAACACCAGACGGTGGCACAACTCGCGGCACGCATCAAAGCGGGCGAGCATATCGCGCTCGTTTCCGACGCCGGGACACCGGCAATCTCCGATCCCGGCTTTATGCTGGTACGTGAGTGCATACGGCAAGGAGTCGAAGTAGAATGCCTGCCGGGAGCAACCGCCTTTGTCCCCGCTTTAGTCGCCTCCGGACTGCCCAACGAAAAGTTCTGCTTCGAAGGTTTCCTTCCTCAAAAGAAAGGACGGCAAACACGACTAAATGAATTGGCCGACGAAACGCGCACACTGATTTTCTACGAATCACCCTTCCGCTTGCTCAAGACACTGACCCAGTTTGCAGAAGTATTTGGAGGCGATCGCCCTGTTTCCGTTTCACGCGAAATATCAAAAATACATGAAGAAACAATACGAGGTTCGCTCGAAAAGACCATCGCATATTTCACACAAAATGAGCCTAAAGGAGAAATTGTCATTATCTTAGGAGGTAAACGAAATAAAAAAGACAAAGAGAGAACAGCAACAGAAGTTTAACGTAACAACAAAAGGAAGATGAAAAAAGTACTTATTGCAACAACCATCTGTACGGCGATGCTGGCATCGTGCGTACAAAACTCTGCCGAATACAAAAAGCTGCAAGCAGAAAATGATTCGTTAAGAATCGAAAATACACGTGCCAATGCCGAAATGGACGAGATATTAGGGACTCTCAATGAAGTTGAAGCCGATATCCAATCAATCCGCGACGCCGAGAACTACCTGAATATCCAACAACAAAGCGGCGACTTGAATCAAAGCAACCGTGAACGGATCAAAGAAAATATGCAGCTCATCAGTGAGACCCTGAAACGGAACAAGCAGCAAATCAGCGAACTGGAAGAAAAGCTAAAGAAAAGCAGCATCCAGTCGGAAGCCTTGCGCAAAACCATCAACCGCCTCTCGTCTGAACTGGACCAAAAGGCAAACATGATTGTCGCCCTTCAGGAAGACTTGGCTAAGAAGAACGTGAAAATACAGGAGTTGGATGCGACAATCGCCTCCTTGAATGAAGATGTCGAGAACCTTTCGACGACAACCGCCGCCCAATCGGAGAAACTGAAGGAACAAGACAAAGCCCTGAATACGGCCTATTATTGTTTCGGGACATCCAAAGAGCTGAAAGACCAGAAAATCCTTTCCGGAGGAGGCCTGTTCTCCAAATCCAAAGTGCTACAAGCGGGCTTTAACAAAGACTACTTCATCTCTGTCGACATCCGCGAGGTGAAAGAGATTCCACTATTCGCCGGCAAAGCGAAACTCAAGTCCAACCATCCCGCAGGCTCTTACGAGTTCGTGGAAGACGAAGACGGCAACCTGACACTGGTGATTACAGACGCACAAACATTCTGGAGTCTTGGCAAATATTTGGTAATAGAGGTGAGTTAATGCAATACAAAAATCTGTTCTTTGACTTGGACGATACCCTTTGGGATACGTATCATAACAATAAGGAATGTCTCGAAGAGCTTTATGCCGACTACGGATTCAGCCGGTATTATGCCTCCTTCGAGGCTTTTTTTGATGTCTATTGGAGTAACAATAACAAGCTTTGGGAACAGTATCGGAATCAGGCAATCGACAAGCGGACGCTGACCATCGAACGTTTCCGCCCTGTGCTCCAGCCACTCGGGATGGACGACCTGCCGACCGTCATGCGCATCAACGAAGACTTCTTGCAACGTTGCAGCCGCAAGACAGGCCTCGTGCCTGGCGCCATCGAGCTGCTGGACTATCTGCGTCCCTCCTATCAGCTTTGCATCCTGTCGAACGGTTTCCGCGAAGTGCAATATCTGAAACTCAGCAACTCCGGACTGGCACCCTATTTTTCTCAAGTGATTCTTTCTGAGGATGCAGGCATCCAGAAACCTCACAAAGGCATCTTCGACTATGCCCTGACGAAAACCGGCGCGCAACGTGCCACCTCCCTTATGATCGGCGACAGCTGGGACGCCGACATCACCGGCGCCCATGATGCGGATATCGACCAGCTATGGTTCAACCCCTGTCGGTGGCCGACAGGCGACTTCGCCCCGACCTACACCGTCCACTGCTTAGCGGAAATCAAAAGGATTTTATAGCCTCAATCAAAACTCCGACGTGAAGTGGAAGCGGATGGCGGGAAAGTCTTGTTGCGCCATCGAGAGCACATAGGCGGAATCAGCCAAGTAGACGTCGCGGCCCTCTTTGTCCACCGCCATATACTGCGCCTTGCGCCGCTTGAAGTTGTCAAGGGCGGCGGGGTCGTCGCTTTCAATCCAGCAGGCTTTGTAGAGGTGGATAGGTTCCCATTTGCATTGGGCGCCATACTCGTGTAGCAGGCGGTATTGGATGACCTCGAACTGGAGCTGACCGACGGTACCGATAATCTTCCGCCCGTTGAACTGGTTCACGAAGAGCTGGGCGACGCCTTCGTCCATCAACTGCTCAATGCCCTTGTTCAGTTGCTTCGACTTCATCGGGTCGGCATTCTCGATATACTTGAACATCTCGGGCGAGAAGCTGGGCAACCCCTTGAAGTGCAGCTCTTCGCCGGCGGTAAGCGTGTCGCCTATCTTGAAGTTTCCCGTGTCGGGCAGGCCCACGATGTCGCCCGCGTAGGCTTCGTCTACGACCTCCTTCTTTTGCGCCATGAAGGCGGTCGGGCTGCTGAAGCGCATCAGCTTGCCGAAGCGCACATGCCGGTAGTTGGCATTCCGCTCGAAGCGCCCCGAGCAGGTTTTGACGAAGGCGATGCAGCTGCGGTGGTTCGGGTCCATGTTGGCATGTATCTTGAAGACGAAGCCGGTGAAGGCATCCTCCATCGGATCGACTACTCGCTCGACGGCCGAGACCGGGCGGGGCGAGGGGGCGATGCGGATGAAGCAGTCCAAGAGTTCCTTCACCCCGAAGTTGTTCAACGCCGAGCCGAAGAAGACGGGGGCGATGTCGCCGACGAGGTAGGTCGCGACGTCGAACGCGGGGTAGACCCCCTCGACCAGCTCAAGGTCGGCACGCAGCTTGGCGGCCTGCTCGGGCGAGATGTAACGCTCCAGCTCGGGGCTGTTGACGTCTTTGAACTCGACGTTCTCCGTCACGTACTGCTTGCTCGGTGTGTAGAGGTTTAACTTCTCTTCATATATATTATATACACCGCGAAACCGCTGCCCGCTGTCGATGGGCCACGAGAGCGGACGCACATGGATGTGCAACTCTTCCTCAATCTCGTCCAACAGGTCGAACGGGTCTTTTCCTTCCCGGTCCATCTTATTGATGAAGACGATGACGGGCGTCTTCCGCATCCGGCAGACCTCCATCAGTTTGCGCGTCTGCGCCTCCACTCCCTTCGCCGCATCGATGACGATGATGACGCTGTCGACGGCCGTGAGCGTGCGGAACGTGTCTTCGGCGAAGTCCTGGTGGCCGGGCGTGTCGAGGATGTTAATCTTATGCCCGGCATAGTCGAACGCCATCACGGAGGTGGCGACCGAGATGCCGCGCTGCTTCTCGATTTCCATCCAGTCTGACGTGGCGGTCTTCTTTATCTTGTTCGACTTCACCGCGCCCGCCACATGGATGGCGCCTCCGAAGAGGAGGAGCTTCTCGGTGAGCGTGGTCTTCCCTGCGTCGGGATGGCTGACGATGGCGAACGTCCGCCGGCGTTTTATCTCTTCTGCAAATTGGTTCATGTTGTTTCTTTCTTTATGATAGATGTAAAAACGGCTTCTTGACGGGGGTGAAAACGACATCGCGATGTCGTTTTCACCCTTGCGAGGCGAGCGCTTCCATACGCTCCATGCAGAGGTGCAAGCTGCTCTCCCAATGGGGGATATGAAGACCGTAAGCTTCCTTTATCTTCGCCTTGCTGAGGAGGCTGAAAGCGGGGCGCCGGGCAGCCGTCGGGTAGTCTTTCGTCTCGACAGGGCGGACATCGCAACGCCGGCCGCCGAGTTGCATCACCTTTCGCGCGAGGTCGTACCAGCTGCAAACGCCCTCATTACTGTAGTGATAAAGACCGGGCACATAAAGTCCGGCTTCCGCCTGCAAGAGGATGGCAAGCAGGGCTTCGGCGAGGTCGCCCGCGTAGGTCGGCGTACCCACTTGGTCGAAGACAACGGAGAGCTGCGCTCGCTCGCTGCCCAACTGGAGCATCGTCTTCACGAAATTCGTGCCAAACTCGGAATAGAGCCATGCCGTGCGGACGATGACGGCGTCGGGACAGACTTCGGCGAGCGCCTGTTCACCCTCCCACTTGGTTCGCCCGTAGACCGAAGCCGGACAGGGGGCGTCCGTTTCGACATAGGGGCGGCACTGCGTCCCGTCGAACACATAGTCGGTCGACACATGCAACAAACGCGCACCCACAGCCCGCGCCGCCTCACCCAAATTGCGCACCGCATCGCGATTAATCGCCCGGCAGCGTGTCGCGTCCGTCTCCGCCCGGTCTACAGCCGTGTAGGCGGCACAGTTGACGATGTAATCCGGTTGCAGGTCGCCGACGAACGCCCGTGTCGCCGCCGCGTCCGTCAGGTCGAGCGTATCGACGTCCGTGAATGTGAACGACGCTCCGGGCAGTAGGTGGATTCGCTCGCGGATGGAGCATCCCAACTGACCGTCGGCGCCTGTCACGAATATCTTCTTCATATTTATGATTGTTTATTCGTCTAAATCCAACTCCCCGTTCATGTCCGCCCTGTACTTCTCAGCCAAGAGGGCGAGGAACGAACTGATTTGCCTGACGGCTTCCGTTGTCCCGGCACTGATGGCCTTGCCTTGCATCTTGAGAATCAGATAGCCGTAGACCGCGTTAAAACAGGTCTCGACCTCCGGCAAATCCTCGCCGCCCGACTTGGCGCGCAGCTGGACGATGCAGGGCAACGTCTTGTAGTAGGCCGCGCCGTAGACCATCTCCTTAGGCGACCTCAAGAGGCGCAAGTGCAGGTCTGTCAGAGCGATGATAACGTTCTTGTTCAATTGGATGTGCCCCTTTTCCTTCACTCCTTCCGAGCGCATCATCTCGATCAGCTCCTCATACCAGCGGGTGATCTCTTCGCGCACCTCCGGCGGCTGGTCATAGCGGTCAACCACCGTGCGCCGGATGGCGTCCAGGTCAAAGTTATTGGCGCGTATCAAATCTTCCACCTGCCACATATAGAGCAGGTATTCGGCGATGTTCTCTTTCCGTTTCCGTCTCGCTACAATCATGGGCGCAGGGATAAGCTATACTCAGACAGAGCCTGATAGAAATCAGCCTCTTTCACCCCCAACAACCGGCAAGCCAAACGGGCTGCGTTGAGGTTAGTCAAGAAAAAACGGTCGGGCACATATACCGGGAAATCTCCATAACGCGTCTGCAAGCAGGTCTGCCCCTCTTTCTCGACAACGACATGCTGGTCGTAGGACATCACCGTAATGTCTTTGCGTACCCCCTGTGCCAGTTGCTTGGCAACCGGATCGCCGTCGAAATAAATCAACTTGCCTTCGCGCTCGATGGAAGCGGCAAACGTGCGAAAGGAGGTATGATAGGCTTCCGAAGAGGCATGCTCCGTAGCCGAAGTCCCCATCAGGTTCGTCAGAATGGCGATATGCGGCCGATAAAACTCAAGCTGGGAACATTTCTTCAAAGCCGATGTCGCATGCTCGCCCCCCTCGATGATGGCAATCCGTGACTCATAACTCAGATGTACACGGTTGGGCAGCAAGGGGACACGGCTCGTCAACGCATAATCAAACATCAACTTCTGCCGCTGCAGGACATACACAATCATGGAGATAACCGTCTTCTTTCCCCGACTGCCGGTCACGACAACCCGTGTCTTTTCTTCCGTCCGCTGAAAAATAAACTCCGGTATCGGAAGAAGCAGCAAACCCAACTCGCGCGCACGCGCCAACTCCGGGTTCTCTTGCCGGACGGAAGTGCCCAGCACGACACATTGTATATCTTTGGTCAACCTCTCTGGGAACCAACCGTCCCCATAGCAAGCACATCCTTCTGCCTTTAGCTTTGCTTGAAGCTTGTCGTCCAATCCGGCTCCAGACACACTCACTTCATATCCTTTCTGGTGAATGGCCAATGCCAAATCAAACAACAAAGGCTCAGTAACGGAGATTAAATGAACTTTTCGCATACCCTAAAGTT
Source organism: uncultured Parabacteroides sp. (assembly GCA_964465405.1). Classification (GTDB taxonomy): domain Bacteria; phylum Bacteroidota; class Bacteroidia; order Bacteroidales; family Tannerellaceae; genus Parabacteroides. The sequence continues at coordinate 12,266 of CAYXIX010000050.1, forward strand.
TTGCATGCAAATGTACACAATTTCACTCACCCGCCATACGGATGCGAAAAAAATATCCTGAATTCTTTCTTGTTGTACGAAAGGCAAGCCTCTTTTTTACAAACCTGCACCCTTTTCATGTTCCCGGATAAACTGCAACAATAAAGGAAAAGATGCGACAGGCATATTACCATGATCATAGCCGTCCAGTTCATAAAGTGTCGCATCCGGGTGCCCTAACAGTTTGAACAGACGGAAGAAGTAGGCCAATTCCTCATACCGCCCATACAGTTCTTTCTCCCTGTCGCCGGAAAGAATCAAAATCGGAGGGCAATCTTTACGCACATGATAAAGCGGGGCCGTCTCGTCTATCAAAGGCTGCAAAGGTGGCATTCCCATCCGCCGACGGGTTTCGAAATGCGTAACGACCTGCCCACTGAAAGGAGCCAAACCCGCCAGTCGGTCTGCATCTTTCCCATATCGGGCCAGCCGGCTCTTATCCAAACCGACCATATCAATCAAATAGCCACCGGCGGAATGGCCAGCCAGATAAATCTTGTCAGGACTCCCGCCATACTGCCCGATGTGATCGAAAGTCCAAGCGACAGCCGCCGCCGCATCGTCTACAATGTCCATGATTTCAACATTCGGTGACAACCGATATTCCACACCGACAACCACCAATCCCTCTTGCAACAACGCTTGCGGAATTTCCCGCCTGCCTCCCGTCAGTCCACCGCCATGAAACCAAACCACCACAGGTGCATTTTCAGCCCCCTCCGGGAATGCGACATCCAAGCGGCACATGGAATCGGCATACGCATCCGAAACCAAAGAGACGTCCCGATAAGGGATATTCCGCTCAAACCGATAATCGGCTGCAAAAGCGACCCCGACATAAAAGCTCCACAACAGAGCCCATAGCATCATTTTCTGCATCGTTATTCTATGATTTTTAGAGTAGTCAAAGATAGGGGAAAAATCCAATCTTTCCTATCTTTGTTCGAAAATTGAGCACTTTATGCATATTCAACTGATAGAGACCGGATTTTTTTATGCCGACGGAGGCGCGATGTTCGGCGCCATCCCCAAAACGGCCTGGATCCGCCGTTATCCATCTGACGCCCAAAACGGTTGCATCCTCACCATGCGCGTGGCCCTGATTCATACCGACGACGGGCGAATCATCCTCATCGACAACGGAGCAGGCGACAAACAACTTAAACAACTCAGTTATTACCGTTTCTTCGACCTGCACGATCTCGGAGAAGAACTGCGACAACGCGGTGTCAGTTGCAACGATGTGACCGACGTCGTCCTCACACACCTGCATTTTGACCATTGCGGCTATACCACATCCCGGCACGTGGCTCCCGACGGTACACACACCCTCCGCCTTTCATTCCCCAATGCCACGCACTGGGTCAGCCGCGCACAATGGGAGAACTTCCTCCATCCCAATGCGCTCGAGGCTGAATCCTACTTCACAGACAACATGCAAGCTGTAGCCGACGCCGGACGACTTCGCCTGCTTGATGCCGACACCACACTGTGTTCCGGCATCGACCTACGCCTTTTCGACGGCCACACACCCGGCCAACTTGCAGCCTATATGACAACTCCCGAACGCACGTATGTATTTGTGGGCGACGTCATACCGCTTGCAGCCTGCCTTTCGCCGCTTTGGATTTCGGCTTATGATACCTTCCCCGTTACCTCCTACGACGAAAAACTACGTATGCTCGACGAAGCTGCACGCGAACAGCAGGCTCTTATCTTCTGCCACGATGCGTATACCAAATGCTGCACCATACGTAAAATCAACGATTTTTATAAGCCCGACCAAATACTTCCATTTTGAAACTAAAAAAAGAATCCATCAATCTCATTTACACAAAGGATAAATCCGTTTTCCCGGCAAGTAAATTTTGTTTCTTACCGGGTATGGGAAGTTTTTGATGCAAAGTGTATTTA
>CAYXIX010000051.1:0-2362 GCA_964465405.1 uncultured Parabacteroides sp.
CCAAATGACTTCAATCTGAAATGAAACAACAGAGGCTATCCCAAGTTCATTTTGAGACAGCCTCTTTTTTGTTATTTATAGTTGACCCACTTGAGCATCTCTTTGATGCTTGGCTTTTTGCCATACATGAGGATACCTACACGGTAGATTTTGGCTGAGAACCAGACGGTCAGCAGGGCGGTTGCATAAAGCAAGGCGAAAGAGAAGAGCAATTCCCATATTGGGATGTCGAAAGGCAACCGGATCATCATGACAATCGGGGAGGTGAAAGGAATCATTGAGCACCAGAAAGCCAGTGGGCCGTCCGGGTTGTTCATGCTGTAAATGCCGGCATAGAGACTGAAAAGCATCAGAATCATGATTGGCGTCATGAATTGCTGACTGTCTTCCGGTTGTTCCAATGCGCTACCGATGGCGGCAAAGAGAGCGGCAAACAGCAGGTATCCGCCGATGAAATAAAGCACGAAACAGATGCCGATCATGTTGAAGTTGATGGAGTTAATGATTTCTCGTATCTGAAGGTTCAACTGAGACGTACCCTCTGTAGGCATCAAGGAGCCGGTTCCTTGAACGGCCATTTGTGCGTTCATCACATCTTCGGGTGAAGCATTCCCACCTAAAAAGAACATGCTGGCTGTTATTAAAACACTCGTAAGGATGCCCCATAGGAAAACTTGTGTCAGTCCGACCAGGCCGATACCCGTGATTTTCCCCATCATCAGGTCGTAAGGTTTGACAGAAGATATCATGACCTCAATGATTCGGTTGGTTTTTTCTTCCATGACGCCTTGCATGACCATGGCGCCGTACATAAGGATAAACATATAGCTAACAACAGTGAGAATCATGCCTAAAAACGAAGCCACTTCAGCAGATGTACTTTTTTCACTTCCGTCTTCCTCCCATTTGACGGTTTTGATGGTAAAATTGATTTTGCTTTCGTCAATGATTTGTTTCAGGTTATCGATGTGGTAAGAGGCCAGTTTCTCATCCCTCAGATAGTCGGAAAGGGTTTTGTCGACTAAATTTTTCAGCCCCATAGCGATTTGTTTCTGGGAATAAAGCGTCGCATCGTTCGGGTTTTGCAGCAAATCGCCCGTGATGTTCAGGAATGCGTAGATCTCTTTATCCGGATTGTTTCGATATTCCTCCAAGCTGCTCTCTTTTTCAGTGATGAAGGTGTATTCTTCTGTGTTCTTGAATAAAGAGGCATATTTGCCGGTGGAATCGAGTATGACGATTTGCTTGGCTTTGTCCCCTTTTATGTTGGACAACCACAGGGGGACATAGACTAAAGCGGCAAATAAGAAAGGGGTCAGAAACGTTAACAACAGGAATGATTTTTTACTGACTCGGTTCAGATATTCTCGTTTGATGACTAATCCTATTTTACTCATGACAGTTGTTTGTTTGTACCGGCAACGGTGTTAATAAAAATATCATTCATAGAAGGTATCTCTTCTGTAAACGAAATGATTTCGGTTTGTTCAGCCAATGCGGTAAGGAGGACCGAATGGGTAACGTCTGGATTTTTGTGTATCCGGATTTCGTTCATCCCAGCTAATGTTTTTTCATCCAGAATGCTGTATAATGTTTCAACAGGATGTATTTTGCCTGCATCTGCATGGTAACGTACGGTGAAATTATTGGTTCGAAAACGGTTTTTTACCTCCGTGACATTGCCGGCTAAAACGACTTTGGAACGGTTGATGAGTGCAATATTATCGCAAATTTCCTCTACGGAAGCCATATTATGCGTAGAGAAGATGATGGTATGCCCCGTCTCTTTCAGTTTAATGATTTCTTTTTTCAGCAATTCCGCATTAACTGGGTCGAAACCGCTAAACGGTTCGTCGAAAATCAGCAAATGGGGGTCGTGTATGATGGTAATGACGAATTGCACTTTCTGTTGCATTCCTTTGGACAACTCTTCCAGTTTTTTGTTCCACCAAGGCATGATGTCGAACTTTTCAAACCAGCGGATTAGCCGTTTGCGTGCCTCTGCGTACGATAAGCCTTTGAGCTGGGCCAGATAAATGGCCTGTTCGCCTACTTTCATTTTTTTGTAGAGGCCTCTCTCTTCGGGTAAATAACCGATTTGGTAGATGTCCTCCGGCCGGGATTCCCGCCCGTTGAAGCGTACGAAGCCGCTGTCCGGTGCTGTAATTCGGTTGATGATGCGAATTAAAGTGGTTTTGCCGGCTCCGTTAGGCCCTAACAATCCGAATATTTTTCCTTCCGGGACTTGGATGCTGACCTTGTCAAGCGCCAGATGATTGGCATATTGTTTGACCACATTTTCCGTTTCCAAGAAATTCATAAACCTTACATTTTTAAAATAATTCTTTCTCCTAATTCTTTA
>CAYXIX010000051.1:2462-13870 GCA_964465405.1 uncultured Parabacteroides sp.
GAGCACGAATTGAACCAATTGAGATTCCTCTGTTTCCAATGTCTTATATTTGGTGTGATATTTGCTGAGTACATATTTTTCGCTGATTAAGTCGGCTGCCAATTTGCTTATTTCGGGATCTGGGTTGTAGAGGAAATGACGGTGGGCAACGAAGCCTTCCGTCCGGCAAAGATTGGCAGCCTCTTCCATTACACGTTTGAATAAAGGGGTATAAAACGTCAGGTCGTCGCGTTCCAATTCGTCACGGATATACTCGGCAACGCGGATGTCGACCAATTCATTCGTCTCTTCGTCCGTGTATTGGAACAGTATGCGTTCGCCATATCGTATGATATATCGTAACAGCTCGATTTCGTATTTCTCGAAGGGCGACCGTTGGACAGGCGTACTACCTGCCTCTTCCCCATCGGAAGGTGTCCTGTCAGCTTGTTTTTGCCGGAGGGTAGTCGCATCTTCTTCAAGGGGATTCGTGTTTTCCTTGAGGGAATTTTCAAACGGACGGGACGGTGGTTGGGGACTGTTCGTTCGGGATGATGTGTCTGGTGCCGGTTGCTCGGCGGACGAAGGGGCATAGGGTTTTCGTTCTTTGCGGGAAAGGCGTATTTTGTTTACCTCGTTCAATAATACCTGTTCGTCGATTTCCATCATGGTGCTGCATTCGCGGATGTAAATCGTACGGGCGATGTTGTCCGGGATAATAGCAACCGTTTTGATGATGTCAGTAATAAGTGTCGACCGTTTGATAGGGTCGTCGCCTGCGTCCTCTAACAACAATTTGGTTTTGAAACGTATAAAATCCGTTTCGTTTTGCTTGATGAACCCTGCAAACTGACTGGCATTGTGGCTACGAGCGAATGAGTCCGGGTCTTCTCCGTCGGGGAGGAGCACCACTTTTACGTTCATCCCTTCTTCCAGCAAAAGGTCTATTCCGCGCAAAGCAGCCTTGATACCGGCTGCATCACCGTCGTAAAGGACTGTGATGTTGTTGGTAAAACGATGTATCAGCCGGATTTGCCCGTGTGTCAGGGCGGTACCGGACGAGGCTACCACGTTTTCCACTCCTGCTTGATGCATGGAGATGACATCCGTATATCCTTCGACCAGAAAACAGCGGTCTGCTTTTACGATTGCTTTTTTAGCGAAATAAATGCCATACAGCTCGTTGCTTTTGTGGTAAATTTCGCTTTCCGGCGAATTGACGTATTTGGCAGTCTTCTCGTTTTTCTTCAGAATACGTCCTCCGAAAGCAACTATCTTGCCGCTTAGCGAGTGTATGGGGAAAATCACGCGCCCTCGAAAACGGTCGTTTACTTTGTCATTGTCATGCACGAGTATGAGTCCGTTTTTTTCGAGGTATTCTTTTTTGAATCCCTTTTTCGTGGCAGCCTGATAGAGTGCGTCATGCTGTTCCGGGCTGTAACCGAGCTGGAATTTGTGGATGGTATCTTCGCGGAATCCGCGTTCTGCAAAATAGCGGAGGCCGACGGCTTTTCCTTCGATGCTCTGGTACAACTGGTTGGTGAAATATTCTTGCGCCCAGTTGTTTATGATCAGCATGCTCTCCCGGTCGTTTTTTATCTGTTTCTCCTGCTCGGTCAGTTCCCGTTCTTGTATTTCGATGTTATATTTCCGGGCGAGGTAGCGAAGCGCGTCATAGTAGCTGAGCTGCTCGTGTTTCATGATGAAATGGACGGCAGTCCCCCCTTCGCCGCAGGCAAAACATTTACAGATGTTTTTGGCGGGCGATACATAGAAAGAGGGAGAGCGGTCGTCATGGAAAGGGCAGAGCCCTACGTAGTTGACACCTCTTTTACGCAAGGTGACAAAGTCCGAAACGACATCGACGATGTTAGCTGCGTCCAATATCCGGTCTATTGTCAGCTGGTCAATCATTCTTGATTGTTTTTAGAGATGATATCCATTTCCTGTAGTAAATATCCGGCTCCGGCATATTTATCGATGAGGAAGAGTACGTAACGGATATCGACTATGATGCTGCGTTGGTAATCGGGCAGGTATTGGATGTCGCCTCCCACGCCTTCCCAGTTCCGGTCGAAGTTAATACCAATCAGCTCTCCTTTGGCGTTCATGACCGGACTGCCCGAGTTCCCTCCTGTCGAGTGAGTTGTTGCGCAAAAGGCTACGGGCATTTTCCTTCCGGGTAAATCATATTGGCCGAAGTCTTTTTTTGCATACAATTCTTTCAGGCGGGGCGGCACGATGAACTCCCAATTGGTCGAATCTTCTTTTTCCATTACGCCGTCGAGGGTCGTTTGGTAGCCATAATAGTCGCAATCGCGCGGGCTGTATCCCTTCACTTGTCCGTAGGTAAGGCGTAGCGTGAAGTTGGCATCCGGGAAGTTCCGTTGATTGCCATACATGTTCAGCAGACCTTTTACGTATGTCCGATGGGCCATTGCGTACCCATCTTCGAATTCTTGGAGGGCGTTTTTGAGGTTGGATTCCTCTTTCCGCACCGAACGTGCAAACAGGAGCATCGGGTCGTTTTCCAATACTTTTGCAGACGGACGTGCAATGAATTTCCGGAAATGTTCTTCGCTGCCGAAAATCGATTCTTCAAAAAGAAAATCGACGAAACGGTCGACTTCGCCTTTGAACTTTTGGTCGATTACGGCGAAGTAGTCGGGCTGCTGGTCGGCAGGAACCAGCCGGCGATACTCTTTGAGCATGGCTTTGGCGATTTTCTTGTCCAATTCAGCCGCGTAGTTGCTGTTGGCAAAGCGGTGGTAGGCCTGTTCGAAAAGTTGCAACTGCTTCTCTTTTTCCGTTTTGTCTTTCCCTTTCAGCGCTTGCGCGAGTGCGTCTGTTTGGGTGGGGACTTGGGTGAATTCGATTCCGTTCAGAATCGCTTCGTTCAGCATCCAACTGCGGAAACGCAGATTCTTTCGCTTCTCTACAATCTGCTCGATTGCCGTGATAGCATCGGGATAGGATGGTTCGCACATCCGGTTGGACCACGCAATCAGTTTCTCTTGTTCGGCTTTTTTCACTTGTTCGAAATGCTGCTTTTTGATGGCCCAATTACTGCCGATTGCATTTTTGTAGGCATTCGTCGAACCTGCATATTTGCTGGCATATTGAATGCGTATAACGGGGTCTTTCAACATTGCTTCGAGCATGATGTCTTGGCGCAGTTTGCGGATGTTGATGCGTACCGTGTTGTCGATGTCACGCCGTTCTGCCACCTCGTATGAAGTATAGTATTTGTTTGTCCGGCCGGGAAATCCCATCATCATGGCAAAGTCGTTTTCTTGGATGCCGTTGAGGGATATTTTCAACCAGCGTTTGGGATGAAGTGGGACATTATCTTTCGAATAAGGAGCCGGGTTCCCGTCCGGATCTGCATAGATGCGAAAGAGGGAAAAGTCGCCCGTATGTCTGGGCCACATCCAGTTATCCGTGTCGGCACCGAATTTGCCGATGGATGAAGGCGGTGCGCCGACAAGCCGGATGTCGGAATAAATTTTTTTCGTGAACATATAGTATTGGTTCCCGCCATAAAAAGGCTTAATCTCGACCTCCGTGCCCGGATGTTCCTGTAAGAATTTTTCTCCCACCTTTGTACGAGCCAGTTCGTTCAGGAATTTGGCCGATTGAAAATTCATGCTGTTGGGGTCGGTCTCTTTTGCCAACGCTTGATTGATGAAATCGGTTACGTCTTCAATCTTTTCGATGAATGTAACACTCATGCCCGGATTGGGAAGTTCTTCTTCGCGTGACATAGCCCAGAATCCCTCCGTCAGGTAATCGTGTTCAATTGTGCTATGACGCTGGATACAGCCATATCCGCAATGATGATTCGTCAAAAGCAATCCGTCAGAAGAAATAATCTCTCCCGTACAGCCGCCTCCGAATACCACAACGGCATCTTTCAGCGAGGATGAATCGGGATTGTAAATATCCAGTTCTTGCAGTTGGAGTCCCAATGCTTGCATCTCTTGAAAAAGTTGTCCCTTAATCATGGGGAGTGGCCACATGCCTTCGTCTGCCTTGACCGATAAGGAAGAAATGACGAAAACGGTAGCAAGAAAAAGTTGTTTCATTGTCTCGTAGGGTTTGAATTGTTATTTATTCCATTTCGTATAAGGGTGTTTGATTAGCATAGAGTTGTAGTAGCGGCGGTTTCCGCTTACTTCGGCTCCCAGCCATGCCGGATGTTCGAACGGTTCTTCTGCCGATTGCAATTCGATTTCTGCGATGACAAGGCCCTCGTTTTCTCCATGAAACACGTCCACCTCCCAAGTATGTTTCCCTTTCGGAATCAGATAGCGTTCTTTGTCGATAATACCCGGTTCGCATAGCTTGAGAAGTGCTTGGGCATCGTCCTGCGGGATTTTTTGTTCGAACTCATACCGACAGATTCCTTTTTCATCTGAAGGGCCTTTGATAGTCAAGAATCCCTCTTCGTTCCGGATGCGGACACGTACCGTCCGTCCGGGTTGTGAACTGATATATCCTTGTATGATGTGCGTTACGCCGGTCGTCTCTCTTCTGAAATCGCCAGCGACTAAAAATTTGCGTTCTATCTCCACTTTTTGAATTGATAATTGACAAAGGACAATTTGATAAGTATCTGTTTCACTGAACACGAAGCTTAATTGTCAATGGTCCACTGTCAGTTGTTTTATTTAATTGTTACCATTGTCGCCCCGAAACCATATTCGCGGAACGATGCATCTTGAAAATAATAGGATTTGTATTTCGTCTTCAACTCCTTTTCGATGGCTTTGCGCAAGACACCGTTCCCCTTGCCGTGTATGAAAACAATTTTCTGTCCTTTGTTTCCCGCATATTGGTCGAGCACTTCCCTGAATTTGTCCAACTGATAGTTCAGCATGTCCCAGCTGTTCAGTCCGTTTGTGTTGTCCAGCAGCTCGCCGATGTGGAGGTCTACTTCCAATACCGTGTTGTCCGGATTTTTCTTTTTGACGAAGGAGTGGGGCGTGCGGCGGTCTTCGCGTATTTTTTGCTGCATCGCCTCTTGTATGTCTGTGGCCGAAATCAGCAACTCTTTCTCCGGGAGGTCTTGCCGGACGATGGGGCAGAGCAGCGCGTCGTCGTCAAAGAATTCGTTTTGCATGAAACAATGCCGCTTGTAGAATTTGACGGTGTCCAGATGCAGCTCGACGGAAATCGCATTCTTGAGCGAATAGGGTTTCTCTTTTTTGAAAGCGATGAGTTGGACACATACCCGTTCGAGGTCGTTCAAGTCCTCTTTGCCGAATTCTTCAAGAAACATTTGCGTGTTCGGCTCAATAAGTCCGTTGTATCGACTGAACCAGCTGTTATTCAGGCGGTTCATGTAATTGAAGAACAGGAAGTAGTTGCTGTCGTTGATGAAATAGGTTTCATAGCGGCTGTCGGCCACGATTTTGTTTGGCTCGACAGGCAGGTAAGCCAAATAGATGTTCAACCGTTCGCCCGCTGCCGTTTCCGTGATTGTTTCGGGTTCCGCTTGGGGTTGGGATGGAGCGGGAGCCGCTGGAGCAGCAACCTGCGGAATCGGGGAGCGTTGCGAACGACGCGCTTGTTTTTCCTCGCTGCCCACGACCACGCATTCACGTACCAAAGCCGGAATCTCGAACCCGTCTTCGTCTTCTACCAGCACTTGGTCTTTCCCTTGGAAACGGCGGACGATACCTCCGCCCGTCGAGTTTAAAAAACGTATTTTGTCTCCAATTTTGATATCACCCATGATTCAATATGTTTTTATTCGGGATACAAAAATAGTAAATATCGGGGATTAATGTTTGCTTATCCCTCTTTTCTCTATTCTGCTGGAATCGGTTTTCGTTCGATTTGTTTTGTGGGTATTAATATAAAGAATGGAGGCGTTTCAATTACCTTCCGGGTAAATACAAATACACGGAGGACATTTTTATTTTCTATTCTCCTAAAAGAAGATGATTCGATTGTAGATGTTTTTCGGGCTACAAATATTATAGATTGAACTTTGTCTGATGTTTTACTTTATCCGTATCTTTGCTGACCTGAAAGAATGTATTTGGATTTGAATGAAGAAAGAAGATAATTTCAGCAGGTTGCTGCTTTTATTGTTGATTACGTTTGGACTATGCTGGGGAATGTATTATTTGCCGGAACGGTTGTTCGGAATGAGGGTCAAGCGGGTCGATTTGCTTTCTGACATCCGGGTGAAGTGGGAAGTGATGGCGTTGGACTCGCTTCGTTTGCAGTTGGCACAGCCGGATACGATACAGATAGACACAGCAGCAATGCGCGATTCGATTTCGAAAACAACAGGAATTGATTCGACCGGTCTGGCGTTGCGCGATTCACTGTATCGGGTGATGTATGCCGAGCAGGGCGCCGATTCGCTGGGCGTGCGGATTGAGGATTATTCGGTGGGGCATATCGGATTGAAGCGTTTCTTTGAAGCTTTGCGGAGCAGCTGGGAACGGCCGGTGCGGATTGCCTTTTTGGGCGATTCGTTTATCGAAGGCGATATTGTGGTGGCCGATTTCCGTTCGGGACTGCAAAAGCGGTTCGGCGGTGGCGGGGTCGGTTTTATCCCGATTACGTCGGTCGCTTCCCAGTATCGTCCGACGGTCGAGCAGAAAGCCGCCGGTTGGAAAACTTGGTCGTTATTGGCAGGCCATGATCAGCGATATACTCTTCCGGGCATGACGTTCGTACCGAAGGACGATACGCCTTCTGTGTATGTGAAGACTACGGAGCGGTATCCGGAGTCTGATACGGTTTCTTCTTTGAAATTCATTTATGAAGCGAATATCCGCACACAGATGAAGTTGACCTGCAACGGTTTGGCGGATACGCTTGTCGAACGGTTGGCGCCCACTTCCGAAATCACGCAGTACGAGCGTAAAGGCTGTTTCACGGAAGCGTTTTTCTCTTTTGCGGATACGGCCGGATTTCGCGCATTAGGAATTGCTTTGGAAAGCGATACGGGGGTGATTGTCGACAATTATTCGTTGCGGGGAAATTCGGGGATGACCTTGTCGCGTTTGGATAGCACCCGTTGCCGTGAACTGAGTGCGGTTCGGCCATACGACCTGATTGTTTTGCAATATGGATTGAATATTGTGAGCGATACGATTATGCAATACGGGTGGTATGGCAAGCGCATGGAAGAGGCAATCCGCCATATACGGGTTTGTTTCCCTGAAACGGATATCTTGCTGCTTGGCGTATCCGACCGGAGCAGGCAAGCAAACGGGACGTTTGAAACGATGCCGGCCGTGTTGGCATTGCTCCATACCCAGCGTCAGACAGCCCGCCGGTCGGGTATCGCGTTCTGGAACGTATTTGGCGCCATGGGAGGGGAGAACAGCATGGTGCGCTATGTGGAAAAGAATTGGGCAAGCAAGGATTATACGCATTTGGGGTTTCGTGGAGGAAAAGAGATTGCTACCGCTTTGTTGAATGCTTTGTTATTGGAGAAAGATTTTTATGATGAGGCAGAAAAGATGGTGGATTAGTCTGGTGTTTTTTGGGGTGTTCTTGTCTGTGGGTAGCAGGGTTTGTGTTGCAGACGGGGAACAGGCTGATGCAGACACGGTGACGCTTCCGCCTCTTTCTTATTCAATCGGGCAGAAACAGGATTCTGTTCGGTTTGCTGTTGCCTTGCAATCGTTTTTTGCCGGATTGGATTCGTTGCGTGCCGGGAAAGATACGGTATTGACGGTCGTTCATTTGGGTGATTCGCATATTCAGGCCGGTTACTATTCGGGTAAAATGATGCGTCTTATGCAAGCTGAATTCGGGAATGCCGGCAGAGGTTGGGTCGCTCCGTTTAAACTGGGGCGGTTGAATGAGCCGGATGATTATTTCATCACCTCGACTGTCCGCGAATGGACGATGGGACGTTCCACGCAGGTCAAGAAACGTACTCCCCTCGGACCGGGTGGAATCGGAATACGTTCTACTTCCCCATCTATCAATCTCAATGTTTATATGGCTCCCCAGAACGGAGCGGGTTATTCATTTAACCAAGCGATTTTTTATCGGGGGGAAAAAGCGATGCCCATGTTGCCGACCGGCCGCCTGAAAGATTCCGTCGGGGTGAGTCTGGCTTCTGTGCCGGCTGCTGACGGGGTGTTGGCTGACACGTTCCGGCTCTCTTTTTTGTCGGATACCTTGTTGCTCCACAGTACACGTCGGAAACAGGGGACAGACCAGTTGCTGCCGGCTTCTTCCTTTAATAATGTCTATTATGGTTTCAGCCTGACCAACGGGAAGCCCGGTATTTTGTATCACTCGATTGGAGTGAACGGAGCGATGTACGTGAATTATACGGACGAAACTTTTATCCGTCGGCTGGCTCTTTTACGACCAGCATTGTTGATTGTTTCGTTGGGTACGAATGAGACTTTTGGAACGCGTTTTAACCGGGCGGAATTCGGCAGGCAGGCCCGTGCGTTTGTTTTGCTGGTAAAAACATACATGCCTGATGCCGCCGTGTTACTGACTACGCCGCCGGAGTGCTATCGCCGGAGATATGTCAATAAGAAACGAACGTACGTTCGGAATGCCAATACGCAGCTGGCTGCCCAAACGCTTGTCGAGGTGGCGCGTGAGGAGGGGCTTGCTTGTTGGGATTTGTTTGCGGCTACGGGAGGGAAAGGCTCTTGTGTCGATTGGCAGGAAGAAAAGCTGATGCGGAAAGACCGCATCCATTTTACGAAAGAGGGATACCGGGAGCAGGGTACGTTGTTGTATCGGGCATTGATGCAAACGTATAATAAACATTTGATAAAGGACAATGGGTTATTGAAAATCGAACGGCTCCAATTACCTGTTCCTCGAATCCGTATCGATACATCAATCGTCCGGTGTCAATTGTCAGTTGTCAATTATCAATTATCAAAAGATGAGTGAATTTTGGACGAAAATAGGAACATATTGGAGTGAATTGTCTTGGGAGAAAGTGGGTGAGGTTTTAACCTATCAACAGACGGCACCGATGTTGTTTAGCAGCGGGGTGTTCTTCTTTCTTTTTATCGGCTTCTTGCTGGTGTATATGGCGCTTCGGCGGCATTTGCTGGCGCGGCTGGTGTATGTGACCCTTTTTTCTTTATACTTTTATTATAAGAGCAGCGGGATGTTCTTCCTTTTGTTGCTGCTGGTCGCGACGTCGGATTTCTGCATTGCGCTGGGGATGGCAAAGAGCGTCGCCCGATGGAAACGGAAGGCGTGGGTGGTTTTGAGCCTGTGTGTCGATTTGGGACTGCTTGCTTATTTCAAATATTTCAATTTCCTGCGCGAAATCGTGGCCTCTGTGGCGCACGAATTAGGGTTTTATATCGGGAATGCATCTTTGCAAAGCCTGACACTCGAACCGCTCGACATTTTTCTTCCGGTCGGTATCTCTTTCTTTACCTTCCAGTCGCTCAGTTATATTATTGATGTGTATCGGGGCAAAATCGAGCCGCTCCATCGGTGGATTGATTACGTTTTTTATGTCTCATTCTTCCCTCCGTTGGTGGCGGGGCCGATTATCCGGGCACGCGACTTTATCCCGCAGATGTATCACGTGCCGGCGGTTGCGCGGGCGCAATTCGGCGAGGGGTTGTTCCTTATCCTGTGCGGACTTTTCAAGAAGACGGTGATTTCTGATTATATCAGCTTGAACTTCGTCGACCGTATCTTCGACGCGCCACTGCTTTACACGGGCGTAGAGAACCTGTTGGGGGTCTACGGGTATGCTTTGCAGATTTACTGCGACTTCTCCGGCTATTCGGACATGGCAATCGGCATTGCGCTTTTGTTGGGCTTCCGTGTCAATATCAATTTCGATGCGCCCTATCAGTCGGCCACCATCACGGAGTTTTGGCGCCGTTGGCACATATCCCTTTCCTCTTGGCTGAAAGATTACTTGTATATCCCGCTCGGGGGAAACCGGAAAGGGAAAGTGCGCACGTATGTCAACCTGCTGATAACCATGTTGTTGGGCGGGCTTTGGCATGGTGCTTCTTTCAACTTTATTTTTTGGGGAGCGTTGCACGGCGTGGCGTTGGCGATACATAAATTCGTGATGAGCCGTTTCAGCAGCTTCAAGCAGTTGGGGGCGGAAATGCCGGTCTGGCGCAGGGTGATAGGGGTTGTTTTTACTTTTCATGTCGTTTGCTTGGGGTGGATTATGTTTCGTGCCGATTCGATGCAGACCGTAGGTGAAATACTGACGCAAATCTTTACGAATTTCCATCCGGAGGTGTTTACGCAATTCGTGGCGGGTTATAAAGGGGTGTTCTGCCTGATGGTAATGGGTTATGTATTGCATTTTATACCCCGTTCGGCAGACAACTGTTTGCAGACGTTGGTCGCCCGTTCGCCCTTGTTTGTGCAAGCCTTGTTGTTGGCCATTGCCATCTTTGTCGTGATACAGTTGAAGAGTGCCGGCGTTCAACCGTTTATCTATTTCCAATTCTAATTGTTTAGGGGAATATTCCCTTTGGGGTAAAATGCGATTGGTACGGGGTATTTGATTTTTCCTCCGGGCAAAAAATAAGCTCAAAAAATTTTTCAAAAAAATTGAAGTTTTGAATAGGGGGAAGACAAGTTTGGTTTGTATTTATAGCAAATTGAGAATAGGACAAAGAATATAAACCATAAAGAAATAATGCCTATGGGAAAAGAAATCAGGTAAGTAAAAAAATTGGAAGATGTTTGCCGACATCTTCCAATGAGAGATTTTCGATGCATTGTTCATTGATGTACAGAGAATGAACAATCTAATATTCATCAAAAAACAATACAAAAGTATGGAAAAAAATGAAGAAGGGACGCTGTGTGTCCCAATAACAACAAAATTAAAACGTATCATGAGACTTACGATCTTATTTTCATTAGGAGTCGCCTGCTGTATATCCGCGTCAACGTATGCGCAGGATTATAAGCTGTCCATGAACAAACAAAACAGCAGTATCATAGAGATTTTGAGAGACATTGAAGAGAAGAGTGAGTTTACCTTCTTTTTCAATGATAATCGTGTCAATGTGAATCGGAAAGCAAGCATCAATGTAAAAGACGCGACGTTGGAGGAGGCGTTGGCGCAAGTATTGAAGAATACGGGTTACAGTTATCAGATCATCGACCGTCAGGTTTTGATTAAGGCCGGTACTTCGACTGTGGGTGTGGGTAGGGGTACCCAAAACACGCAACAAGACCGGAAAACCGTCACGGGAGTCGTCAAAGATGCCAATGGCGAACCGGTAATCGGAGCAAATGTAGTCGAAAGGGGGACGACGAATGGGACGATTACGGATGTGGATGGTAAATTCTCGCTTGAAATTCCCGAAAATGCCGTAATCGAGATTTCTTACATCGGCTATACCACACAGACAGTACATGTGGGAGAGAAGAATCTGGTAAATATTACGCTAAGAGAAGAAAGCCAATTATTGGATGAA
>CAYXIX010000052.1:0-3024 GCA_964465405.1 uncultured Parabacteroides sp.
GCTTGAAGGCAGCTTCGGCACCCGGAAGCAACATTACTCGCTTTCAAGGATAAAGTGAATTAGTCAAGACTTAATCTGACAGTTATGCATAAAAAGAATAACTGTCAGATTAAGTCTTGACTAATTCAGTAAATCGAAAAAGAAATTGTAGCGTATCTATTGTTATAGCACAGCTTACATAAAACTCACAACGTTTTTACCTTGAGATTTCTCCACAAAACCTTGATACCGCCGCCATCATGAATTTGTAAAGCAATACGCCCTTGTCCGGTACCGATCTTTGCGTCATGTATATCGACCATCGCTTGTCCGTTTAACCACGTCTGTACACGGTCACCTTGCACTTTCACACGTAACGTATTCCACTCTCCTTCTTTCAAAATGGTCTCTTTTTCATCCGGAATCTGAACCAACCAGCCTCGTCCATAAGACTCATAAATGCCACCGGTATCACAACCTTTTGGAGCCACTTCAACCTGCCAACCGTTTACCTTCACATCTTCTTCAATGAACGAACGGATGAACACACCCGAATTTCCGTCTGCTTCCTGCTTGAATTCAACACTTAAGTCGAAATCGTCATAATAATCGCGTGTCGCCAAATAACCATATTTCTTGTCCAGACCACTCTCGCAAACCAAAAGACCGTTCTCTACGTACCACTTTTCCGTGCCGTAGACATCCCAACCTTTCAAGTCTACCCCATTGAAAAGCTCTACATCCTTTGTCTTTCGGGGCAATTCTTTGATTTTAATGTTACGGAAAGAGGCCGGATAGCCATGGTCTTGTAAGCAGATAACCCCTTTTTTTGCCAAACCATACTCCGGTGCATGTGCCCATTTCCCGCTGTTTTTTCTAGCAAACCAATCATCCGTCCATGCTTCAAACTCTAAAATCTTAACCCCATTCAGCCAATGTTCGACATGCCCATTATCGAAAACTATTTTCGAGTTGTTCCATTCTCCTTGCGGATTGACCTTCATCTTCGACTTATCTGGCAGATACATTGCATAATCCACACCTAACTTCTGCCATTCCTCCAACGGATCAGGAAAATTAGGTTCATCAATCAGCTGATATTCAGGACCTGTTACATAAGGTACGGCAAATTGCGGACGTTCTACCACATGGTACAACATGCCACTATTTCCACCTTTAGAAAGTTTCCAATCCCACGACAAAATAAAATTTTCATACTGTTTAGCCGTTACAATATAGCCGCTGGCATCACTTCCATTTCCTTTTGCCTGAATACATCCATCGACTACATGCCACGGCTGTGTGAGAGTCGTACCATTGTAATCTTTCCAACCATTCAATGTTTTCCCATCAAAAAGAAGTTGCCATCCGTCCGCCTTTTCCTCCGGAGTCAGCGTGTTAGGTTCTTGACTCGAGCAAGATGCAAATAAAGCTAATGAAACGGCACAACTCATAAAAAAGCCTGTTACACTTGTTTTTCTTTTCATTGATTTCATAATTGATTTCATATTTAATTCGTAAAAAAAAATCCACAAATACAAGTCATTTAAACATCCGTTCTGCGACTTGATTAAAAAAGTCGATATTCTTCTTTATCTCCGGTAACGAATTATCCCAATTGTATTCATATTCAATCGAAATATACCCCTTGAACTGTTGTTCTTTCATGATTTCCATCATTTTCTCGACATCCAACACGCCTGTTCCCCAAACCACATCATGCGGGTCACCTGTTTCCGGTGAAGCGATATCCTTGAAATGGAATGAAATTATACGACCTTTCAACTGTTTTAAGCAATCCAACTGGTTCAATCCTTCCCGACGCCAATGACCGACATCCGCACACGAACCTATCAGCTTACTCCGTCCCGATATCGCTTTCAACAATAACGACGGGTTCCAGTAGGATGAGGGTTGGGGATGATTATGGACTGCCACCCTGATTCCGTATTGCTCGGCCAGCTTTTCAACCTCGTCCCAGTCCGCTAACGGAGGTTCGCAGGTAATCATCTCCATCTCCATCGACCGGGCAAAGGCAAACAGTTTCGGCCAATCGGAAGCCACGTTCGGGACAAAGACTCCCGTTGCGACTATCTTCACCCCTTTCGAAGCAGACAAAGCTTTCAACTCTTTTTGTGTCTGCACATCCAAATTAAAATCAAATGGACGGTCTCCCCATTTTCCTCCCAATTTATGACCGGGATACACCTCGATATATTTGATTCCCAATTCGGCCGTTTTGTCCAATGCCTCTACCAAAGTGAACCGATGAAACGTGTACGACTGGATCGCCAGTTTCCAACCAGCTTCCTCGACTTCCGTCTCCTGTGCCCGTACGGAAAACAGAAACATCGTGCAGACACAAATCCATAAGAATATTACTAATTGTCTTTTCATCTCCGTTCCTTATTCGGGCATTTCAGGTAAGCTAAAACCATTCTTATACGTATGTTTGATCCACTCTGACGCTATCTCTGCCGCATTGAAATCCGCATAACGACGGTCAAAACGTGGATCCCCGTCTATCACTTTAAAATCATCCACTGTCACGATCTTGATCGTATCAGTCGAAGAAATGTTTGTGAAACGCATATTTTCCCCATCCCATTTCAACTCACGGTGCAGACCGTTCAACCCAGACAAACGAACTGCCAACACTCCCATCACCACCATCTCATTAAATGGACCCGAAAACTGGAAATTAGACGACGCTTCTGTCCGGTTTTCTGGGGACTCTTTACATGCACGAATCCAATCTTGTTCATGCGCATTGGTCGTCCAGATATCCCCGTTTCCTCCTTTTACTCGTGGGATCGTCGGTTTCGGCTGTTCAAAATGGGCCATCTCTGACGTAGGAAGCAGTGTCGGATTCATCCCATAGCAGCCAGTCATGATTTTCCCCTTGCTGCCCACGAAAATGATACCGCCATTTTCGTCACCCATCATCTCGCCGTCTTTCAACTCTTCCGGACGGGGGGGCATCAGCCCTCCATCGTACCAATACACTTTCACTTCGGGCATTTTGATTTTCCCTTTGGGGGGACG
>CAYXIX010000052.1:3124-13343 GCA_964465405.1 uncultured Parabacteroides sp.
ACGTATAAGTCACGATCTGGGCATGAGGGGGAGAATACAGGTTACTTAATGTCGAACTACCGATTACACTGGTCGGGTATTTCAAATCCAACGCCCAATACAACGGATCCATGATATGGCAAGCCATGTCTCCCAATGCTCCTGTTCCGAAGTTCCACCAGCCTCGCCAGTTCCACGGCGTATAAGAGGGATGATAGGAATGTTTTTCCGCCGGGCCGATGAACAAATCCCAATCCAATGTTTCCGGACATGCGGGAGTATCCGAGGGGGGCATCAATCCCTGAGGCCAAATCGGACGGTCTGTCCAACAATGTACTTCGCTCACTTCACCTATTACACCGGCCGATATCCATTCAGCTACTTGCCGGCACCAGTCAAATGAATTTCCTTGATTTCCCATCTGGGTCGCCACCTTATATTTCTTTGCCAACCTGGTCAACAAACGAGACTCATACACCGAATGAGTCAAGGGTTTTTGAGTATAACAATGT
This sequence comes from uncultured Parabacteroides sp., assembly GCA_964465405.1. GTDB lineage: Bacteria > Bacteroidota > Bacteroidia > Bacteroidales > Tannerellaceae > Parabacteroides. The sequence goes on from CAYXIX010000052.1 coordinate 3,616, forward strand.
TTCCCCAATGTAATGGCATGGGCGGTCACCCCGGCATGCGTATGATCCGGGGTCGCTACCAATACCGCATCGATGGATTTCCCTATCTCGTCGAACATCACACGCCAATCTTTGAATCGACGGGCTTGGGGATAATCGGTGAATGTCTTCGCTGCATATCCCCAATCCACATCGCACAAAGCTACTATATTCTCCGTACTCATATTGGTTAGATTTCGACGCCCCATTCCTCCTACACCGATACCTGCTATGTTCAATTTGTCACTCGGTGCGGTAAATCCGAAACTTTTCCCCAATACATTACCCGGTACAATCGTTAACCCCGCTGCAGCCAACGTACCACTCTTCAAAAATGTCCGTCTCGTTATTGTTTTCGTCATTATCAATCTAATGTTTTTATACGAATATATCTAAACTTCACTACAGAATCATGGCCCAAAAAAGCGATATGCCCACATCGACGTAATAATCCAGGTTGGATTTTATCATAAGGGATACCTTTTGTGACTTTCTTTATATTGGTATCCAATATAACTGTTCCATTCAATATAATTTTAATATCAGAACCTTTCACGATTACCTCTTGCCGGTTCCACTCTCCAACAGGTTTCAAATAGCCACGTTTAGCCGGTGCATAATTATATAGTCCACCATGATATTGGTATGGTTTCAAATCCTTATATTGGGGATCCTCACTATCCAATATCTGTAATTCCATTCCTAAATAGCCTTTACCTTTAGGCATCACAACATGACGGACACCAAGTCCATTATTAGCCCCCGGTGTCAATTGGAATTCAAATTTCAGAATAAAATCACAATAACTCTCTTCCGAATACAAATTTCCAAACCCGGAAGCTTTCTTCACAATGCATCCATCTACCACTTCATACTCATCTGCATTATTAATCCAACCATTCAAAGATATTCCATCAAAAAGTAACCGATATCCCTCTTTCTTTTCTACTTCAGACAACTGATAGGGAACAATTGTTTCATCCCCAGAAATATTTAAATTGGATGCAAATGCTGTTCCGCTAAAACATAACAACAACACACAAATAATATTCTTTACTTTCATCATACATTTTCTAAGATTATCAACCTTTCTTTTCTTTCAAATTCTCTGCATCCCAATAAATAACGTTTCCTCTCTCATAGCTTTCATAACTCAACAAAGCCGGGGCCGCAGAACGTACAGCAAACATCACATCACAGTCTAACGGTGTATGATTACGGATACCTGTAAAAAAGTTATTAAAATGATCGTAATGACCACCTTTATAACCAGAAGCAGCAACAAATTCGACTTTGTTATCAGACTTCACTACCGGATTATCAATTCCTTCCCCTATAATATCTAATGCTTTTAAACGAGCCGGATCAATTTTATGCTGAGATTGCAATGTCACTTTATCCCATGCCACATCCAACGTTCCTGCAGAACCAACTATACGAAAATCCATGCTACCCCACTTCCGAGATACACCATCCACATAATTTGCCCCTAATTGTACCGTAAATGCACCTAAATTATTCCGATCCGGATAATCCATATAAGCAAGCATGATATCTGGCATGTCTCTATAACCATCCGTATAATAACGAATCCCTCCTGTCGTATACACTTTCTCAGGCCCTATTGCACCCATTATATAATGCAAACTAGCCAATACATGCACATACAAATCTCCAGCTATACCGGTTCCGTAATCTTTCCAATTTCTCCAATAAAAGAAACGTTGTGCATCAAACGGATGCGAAGGAGCATTTCCGAGAAAGCGTTTCCACCAAATCGTATCTTCTGAAGCATCTTCAGGGATAGGATAACGCCCCAATGTACCCGGTGCTCTCGTAAATTGCCCGTCAATAAAATTCACTTTTCCTATTATTCCGGATTGAACTAATTGCCGGGCTTTCCGATTTCCTACTGACGCCATTCCTTGACTTCCGGCTTGAAAACAGACTCCACTTGCCTGCTGTGCATTAATCAAATCCTTCGCTTCTTTTATCTTATGAATAACAGGCTTTTCACAGTAAACATGTTTGCCGGCCTTCATCGCAGCAATGGCAATCGGTTGATGCCAATGATCAGGCGTTCCGATCAAAACAGCATCCACATCCGGGCGGTTTAAGATTTCATTATAATCTTTAGTTGTAAAAATATGATCCCCCCATTGTCTTTTAGCATCTGACAGCCGTGTATCATACAAATCACAGACTGCCGTAATCTTTACTCCCGGAACCTGTAACGCACAATTTGCATCTGCAGTTCCCATACCACCTTTACCGACTAAGGCAATGCGGATTTCCCGATTATCACTTATAGACATCGCATCCCCATAATTCCGGGCGGATAACCATTGAAAAGCCGGGGGTAATAAAATACCCCCAGCTACTGCTTGTTTTAAAAATGATCTTCTTTTCATTATCCTTCCGAAGATTTATCAAATCCCCCATGCATTTACTTCTGCAACCTGACAAACAGCACCACTTTCTTTTCCAACAGCAGGATCCGCATACTCAAATGCATCTGTAATCACAAAACGAATATAATCCGCCTCACACATGGAAATATCTATCTCCATTGAACGATCTTCCGTATTGCTGCTACGATTCCACTCTGTCACCTGTGTCCAATTTTCCCCATCTTGACTGACTTCAAAATATCCGGATTTAATGTTCCCCAAGTCAGTACTTGTAGGAAGCTCGAAACCCAAACGATAAATTCGACAAGTCTCCTGCAAATTGATGCTTACATAATAAGGGAATTCAATTGGCTCAATTGCTCTTGTTGTCCAATAAGTATCCAAACTACTATCAAACAAATTAGTCGGTACTTCATCCGAAGATGCATTTTCAACTTCATCCGTAATAATCGAATTACATTCTGTCACCGACCAATTCGTCTTAGCCAAAACCGGAGGTTGAATAGATACCGGATACAATAAAGTAGAAGCATCCGGATCAATACCATACATCGAAACGGATTCTATTTGAAGAGCTATTGCATAATAACCAAACGCATAATTATTTTCATCTGTTTTCAATCCCTCTTCCTTTAATGTAATTTTCAGATACTCATAATCCCTGTTTTGCCTTAAAATACAAGTAGAATAATCTATTTCATACGCCGATTCAGGCAATAAAATATAATCACGTGCACTAGCGGCATTCGTGTTGTTATAATTTTCCAAAACGGCTTCGCTCGGAGAGACTTCATAAGAAATATCCCAGTTGTTATAGAAATTTGCACAAACAACCGGATAAATTTCTAATATGTCATCATCATCCGTAGCAATACTAAATTCAGAACCGGAAGCATAAACCGGTGTTTCAAAGCCGATATAAGGTTGTTCCACAGAAGAGAATAAAAGCAATACTTCCGCCATGCTTTCCTCCGCTATCTGAATATCCGCATTCACTACTTCCATTCGACAAGCAAGTACATACTGATTTCCATCACTTTCCAATACCATCAGAGCTTCCGGATCAAAATTGATTTCAAAGTATTTCTGGTAGTCTTCGATATCAAAAGAAAGTTCTGTTGTTTCCAATGTATAACAATTCTCAGGCATCGCCTCATAGACCGTCCCATTTGTTTCATTATATTCTGTCAACAATGTTTCATCAACAGATAACCGAACTGTAGCGCTATGATTCCCTTTTCCGCTTTTTATTACAGGTAACTTATACGTATAAGTTCCCCAATTAAAAACCGTAAACTCCGTCAACCCTGATTTCTGTAAATAAAGTTGATCATCCAACTCAAATTGATCCCGATACCCGTCACATGATAAACACCACAACAAGATAGCAAGTAGTGTTAAATTCCGATATATAATGTGTTTTACATTCATTTTCTTCCAATTTTATTACCAACCATAATTTTGTGTGAAATTTTGCATTTCATTCATTTGTTCTTGAGGAATCGGGAAGAAATAATTTCTTGCCTGGAAAACCCGATCACCGGAAGGCCATACCGTAGAAACCCGTTGCCAAGAATCCTCATAATTCGTTGAAGCCACATTTAGCGTCCAAACTTTCCCATTCAAAACATCCTCTGCAATCATCCAACGACAAATATCGTACAAACGTAATGTTTCAAACGCCAGTTCCACCATGCGTTCTTTCTGAATCAATTCCCTCAAAAGCGTTTGATTACCAATAACTTCAGGATAAGCTTCTTCCAAGTTGTTTAATCCGGAACGCTCCCGTACCAAATTAATATACTTTAAAGCTTCCGCCTCATCCCGGTTTGGTTTTTCATTACACGCCTCTGCATAATTCAAATAAATCTCTGCCAAACGAAAAATAGGAGCGACCAGTGTCCCCCAATTACCCTGATCCGTATTTAATGTCGGATCAGTCATTCTACGCCAAAGAAACCCCACTTTTACACAATCACCACTCGCTGTATACGAAGAGGTACCTCCAGTATAAAACGTGACCACATTCAGTTGCATGGCAGGATTATACCAAGGAAATCCATTCGCTAAAACCGAAGCATAAAAACGAGCATCCCGGCCTATGCAACTATTATGGGCATTAACCGCCAAGAAGGTATCCAATGGGTGCGTATAATTCGAAGTAAATCCATCTGCCACATATCCTGACAGCTCATCAACGATAGGTGTTCCGTCATCATTATATCCTGTTACCGGATAGCGTCCGGATTCAGCCATCGGATAAGTATCCACCAACCGAAGAGAAGGACAATAACCACCATATCCTGTCAGAGCGAACCTGGGCGGATTACAACGAACGAGTATATAATATGCATTGGTTTGCCATTGCCCCCAAATCAACTCTTCATTCCATTTTTCCAAAGTAACTGCCATATAAGACCGAATAGCCCGTTTAAAAGGATCAGATTCTGTCGTATTTCGAACCAAATCATAGAGACCCAAGTCTATTACAGCCTTGGCGGCATCTGCTGCATCTTGCCATTTTTGAGGATCAGATGTCTGAGGAAACAAATATTCTCCATCTTTATTCGTCATTCCCACATAAAGCGAACATCCGTTATACAAAGGACTTGCCATGTGCAGTAAAAAACGAGATTTAGCCGCCAAAACAGCACCTTTTGTCACACGCCCGTACCAACTGGCATCCGTTATCGTTTCCGGCAATACCTCTGCTGCTTTATCATATTCTTCCACGATAAACTCAATGTTCGCCTCCAATGAATGTCGATCCATATCTTCTCCATGTATGAGCATATCTGCATCTTGATCTCCCCAAATATAGACCGGCCCATACCGATTTATCAAAAGGGTATAGTAAAATGCTCTCAAAAAACGAGCTTCGGCTTTCATGATATCTCTTTCTTGTTGCGTCAACTCAACGCATTCATCTACATGATTCATAAATGTTGTTGCCTGATTAATGCCGGTATAGAAGGTTTCCCAGATCGGATAGTTAGTCGTTGTCACATTCCATGTTCCATTCAAATACGAATGATATCCCAATCCCGATGTCCATGAAAACGTCGCTTCATCACTCATAGGAATACAAGCTCCTGTTGCATTTGCATGCCAATCATAACGCTGTTGATTATAACTATATACATGCGCCAAATATTGTTCGGTTGTCGAACGTTTACTGAATACCTCATCCTGCGTCATTTGATTGTCCAACTCCACATCTAAAAAGGAATCACAACTGACAAAAGAAGCAACAGCAAACACAATGATTGCAATAAAATTATACTGTTTCATAATTCTTCTCAATTAAAAATTTACATTTAAACCAACCGCAGCTGTACGCGTTATAGGATATACACTTCCACTACTCGTATCCAATTCCGGATCCCACATTTTGAATTTGCTGAAAGTCAACAAATTTACACCTTGCACATAAAAACGCAATGTAGAAAGTCCGATTTTTTGAATTAATTTTTTCGGTAACGAATATCCTATTTCTGCATTTTTCAAACGAATGAAACTCATATCCCGATACCAAAAAGTAGACGCTTGTGAATTATTCTCAGAAGAAGACATCCAATAACGCGGATATAGGGCATTCGGGTCCGGATTCCACTCCGTCCAACGATTTTCGGCAATTTCCGCATAAAGATTACCATACGCCAATAGATTAGTCGAGTTACCATATATCGCGGTACCACTAAGTATACGTCCTACATTGGCAACCCCCTGAAAGAATATTGAAAAGTCAAAACCTTTCCAACGGGCACTCACCCCAAAACCATAATTGATTTCAGGAGTTGTGGTATAACCGATTGGTACCTGATCATTCGAATCAATGATTCCATTCCCGTCAATATCCCGATATTTGATATCTCCCGGACGTGTCAATCCAAATGTTTGTGTCGGACTGTTGGCTATATCTTCTTCTGATTCAAAAAGTCCTATCGCGATCAAACCTCGGTATTGATTCAACGGAAAACCGACATCATTCAAATAGGCCCATTGCTGACTCGCTTTATCATCATACAACACTTTATTCCTGTTGAAAGTAAAATTACCTCGTCCGGAAATATATAAATCTTGATTGATCTGCCGGTCATATTCCAGCGACATATCCATTCCCTGATTTAGCATCTCTCCCAAATTCACATACTGTGTTATATTGATACCCACAGCAGTAGGAATACTTTCTTGCTGAATATAAATTCCGTCACGTTTTTCCCTGAAATAGTCGGCCGTCAATCTAAATTGATTGAACAAGCCCAATTCAAAACCGACATCCGTTTTACGAGCAGTTTCCCAGGTGACGTCCGGATTTCCCGGATGCCCGGTGGAAATACCCGTATAATATGTATATGTGTCACGCCCGAAATACGTTCCGGTGGTCGTTTGCATCTCTGTATTATAGGCGAAACGACGATCTCCTCCGATTTCATCATTACCAATTTCACCATAAGACCCTCTGATTTTAAATAGATTGACTACAGATGAAATCGGCGCCCAAAAATCTTCGTTGCTAATCATATATCCTAATGCACCGGAGGGGAAGAAACCAAACCGTTTTCCCGGGGCAAAATTCTCTGATCCGTTATAACCGAAGTTAAATTCGGCGAAGTAAGTATCTCGGAAAGAATAAGAGGCACGTCCTGCAAAACCGACATTTCTCTCTGAAAACGCCGCAAGATAATCTGTCGGGAAATTATCCGTATATTCCCGCATATTGAACAAGAACAAACCATTCACTCGATGAACACGATTAAACACTTGATCGTAAGTCAAAGATGTTTCGAAATTCCATACCTGTGACCCCCGATTAGACCGTGCTAAAGTCAAATAGTCAGTTCCTTCTCGATTCTGAACAAAAATCAAATTGCCTTCTTTATCACGTCCTGTAGCTTCATATGTCGATGGCGACTTCCGTTTATCCAATGTAGACTCATTTCTTGCATCCCATGAAAATTTGGCGTTCCCTTTCAAACCCGGTGTGATGAATGAAAAATCTTGAGTCAAACTAATCAATGACTGAGCATTATTGTAAAAATCAGCCGAATAACCCGTATAGTTCAAGTCTAAATAAGGGTTAGTTCCGACGGTCGGACGGGATAAAGTACCATCGGAAAATATAGGAACAACAGTTACAGGCGGAACTTGAAGTATATAGGAATATACAGTTTCCATTGCCACTCCCAAACGATTCTTTATCTCATATTGATTAGCCAAAGAAAGACTCAGCTCTGTGTATTTCGTGATGTCAATATCGATATTCGCACGGAAATTAATTTTCTTATAACCGACCTGCGGATCATATTGCGGATTTTTCAAAGGGTTGAAAATACTACTTTCATTATAGAACGAACCGGCAACATAATAACGCACGCTTTTACCGCCTCCCGATACATTGATATTGGCACGCATATTGGTTGAAATATCACGGAAAACTGTCTCCCACCAATTTACATTCGGATACAAATCAGGGTCAGTATTGTTTATGTGTTTTGCATATTCTACCGGTTGATAAGTCAATTGTCCGTTCCCTTGCAAAGTAATATCGTTATAATAATCCATCCACTGAGAGGCGCTGGCCATTTTGGGAGTTCGAGTCGGATTTGAAATGCCATATTCTACACGTGCGTTAATCGAAGGTTTAGCCTCTTTCCCCCGCTTGGTCGTAATCAAAATAATACCATTCGCACCACGCACACCATATAATGCAGTAGCAGTTGCATCCTTTAAAATAGACAACGTGGCAATGTCTTCTGCCTCCACCAAATCCAACGAACGCTCAATTCCATCGACGAGCACCAACGGCGTATTATACTCACCAAAAGTACTGACACCACGAATCCAAAATTCGGCAGATTCGCCGGGCTCTCCCGTTCGTTGCATGGAAACAATACCGGCCATCTGTCCGGCCAAACCCGAACTCAACTTTCCGACCGGAAGCTTCAGCTCATCTGACGTAACCGTTGAAATCGCACCGATTACACTTGCTTTCTGTTGCTTACCATAAGCAACAACCGTGACCTCATCCAATTCATCCACCTGCTCGACCAATGTAACAACAATCGTCTGCTGATTTCCCACCTGTATTTCTTGGTCTTGCATCCCCAAAAAAGAGAACACCAACACATCGGTCGAAGAAGCCTCGATCATATAAGAACCGTCTAAATCGGTCGTAACGCCTCGCGTACTTCCTTTTATTATAATCGCAGCACCGGGCAATGGCTCTCCTGCAGAGTCCAACACTTTACCGGTCAGCATTTTTCGATCCTGTTGAACAATTCCTACAACCGGTTCGGGAGCTGAAACATTCTTTCTATTTTCAATCGAGAACAAACCTTCCTCCACATGGCTCGCATGCGCGACAAACGAGGAAAGCACACACAACGCAAAAACGGTTAAATGCCTCGTAACAGCTCTGCCGACTGTCCTTTTCTTCTTTTTCAATTCCATAAATATACAATAATAAAGTTAGTAATAATGTTTATGATGATTCAAATTAGCATCCTGCCTTTTGGCCTCTGCCTGAAAATACATACACTCCTTACAGATCGGGTGTCGTTTCCTGGCACTAGCGTTTCATCTGTCGGTGACCTTATAGGTGTTGCGCACAACTGCACACACGAAATAGATAAATTTCGCCTCATAATGATTAGTGTTTAATTTGGTTACGTATGCAAAATAAGCTCGAATAAACTCCGGTATGTTTCATTCTAATTGCACGGTTGATACATTACCTTATTAAGTTAGCCTGATAAATCACGTTGCAACTATAATCGTCGTCGCGCTCGGTTAATTTGTTCGCGACTAATTTCCCTGTAATACTGCGTTTTTTAGGTTCTTTTGTTACCATATATTTAAATTCAATGTTTGCAATACCATAGTTCTCGCGGAACTATGTCTTTTTGTTTAATTTGTCGCAAATTTAAGTGTGCATGATATTAATCCATCTATCAAAAATGACACAAATACTTTCAAAAATGACACAAATGATTAACCGTATGATTTTTTGTCAAAAATTACACATCCGTTCCAACCGTAATTCTTTCACTTTTTACCATAGTTCCGCGAGTACTAAGCTGCAAAACATTAATAATCAATATTTTAATGAATTATCAATATGCAATTAACATGTTTTGTCTTTAATAAATTTTACCCCCCTTATGAAGGGATATTCAGTAAATGTTCCTCAAAACTAAGATGGTGGATGTGGATATTCCATATTTCGTGCAGAACTTCCTGTTGCGTTATTGGCGTATATGGAATCGGCAGCCACACATCTTACCCTTACGTTCATAA
>CAYXIX010000053.1:0-13277 GCA_964465405.1 uncultured Parabacteroides sp.
TTTTTTTATCATGTTCTTTTTCATTGTTGTCATATTTTATTGTTTTGAAAATCGCCTAAAAAGTCACATCCAAACCGATTGTCCATGTCGAACAAATCGGATATTTGGCACCACTGTTTCCTAATTCCGGATCCCACATCTTGATATGGTCCCAAACGGCAACATTGGTCCCCTGAAGATAGATACGTAGGTTTTGCATTTTCATTTTTTGTACCCAGCGTTTATCAAACTCGTAACCAAATTCAACATTTTTCAAACGAAGGAAACTTGCGTCCCGATACCACCAAGTACTTTCCAGCACATTGTTGTCATATTTATTTGTGTGCAAACGAGGATAAAGCACATCCGTATTGTACGGGTCAGAGGCAGTCCAATGGTCAGCTGCCTCAACACGGGCAGAAGACTGGTCTCTTCCCAAAGCAAACGGGATGAAATAATTTGTGCTGGCTTTTAAATTGGTAGAAGCTTTAGCCTGTCCTTGAAAAAACACACCTACGAAAAATCCCTTATATTCGACATTTACCCCAAAACCATAAACAATTTGCGGGTCATACGGGTAAATACCGCTGTAATAGGTCATATCGGATTCGTCTATTTTTCCATCCTCATTTAAGTCTTTATACTTGATATCTCCCGGTTTCACGTTCTGATCATAACTGGCAATATTCTCTTTCAACGAATAATTATAGCTACCATCTGCATTTTGTGTGATATCGAAATCATCCGGCGTAAACAATCCTTCTGCAATATATATTTTATTAACACCAATAGATGTTCCGGTCTGTGCCAACCAAGGGAAAGCCTGTGGAATTTCATCCTTCTCGACATATTTGTTTTTGGCATAAGTGAAGTTTCCTCTCGCTGAAAGATTCCATTCCCCAATGCTTTGTTTAAGTATAACGTTGGCGTCCATACCTTTATTTGTTGTAATACCAAAGTTCTGCCAAGGATTCTCGCGGAATCCGGTTGCTGTTGGAATAGTTACTCTTTCTATCAAAATGTCTTCACGCCTGTTTGAAAAATAGTCGGCAGTAATATCAACACGTCCGCGGAATAATCCTAAATCAAGGCCGACATTCATTTTCTTTTCTGTTTCCCATGTCAGATTAGGAGCGGCAAATGTATATTCGTATGTTTTAGTGAAGCCATTGGTCGCTCCTCCGCTAGCACCGGGGCTCAATCCTATGTAACTAGTTCCGCTTCTTACAATCATTTCACGGTACATAAAGCGGTCGTTTTCGGTATCCGCAGATTGGTCATTACCCGTCAAACCATAGGAAAAACGTGCCCTGAACTTATTGATGAAATCTTGAGTTCTCCCCTTTTGCATAAATTTTTCTGCATGCATATTCCATGCCACACCTACAGCTGGGAATATACCCCACCGATGACTTGGCGCAAAATTTTCCGAACCGGTTGCGCCAAAACTCGCTTCAAGCATATAACGTCCGTCATAACCATAAGTCCCACGACCGACAATATTCTGCTTACGATAGGGGAGCAATACGATACCGGCATAATCGTTTGCCACTCCTTGATATTGATTTTCTTTTTGATTATAAACGATAGTTGCCGTTACATCGTGTTTATCTGCGAAAACTCTGGCATAATTCAACTGAGCTTCTATATAGATTTTCTTTTCGCCAAATGCACTGCTATAAGCGACATCGCCAAGTGGTGTTCCGGCAGATTTCAACGCTTTGATGAGGTTTCCATCTTCGTCACGTCCGGAGACCGTGTATTTGTCCGGAGACATTGTCCGTTTCATTTGGGAAGAGAAATCCGCGTCAAAACTTAAAGTCCCTTGAATCGAAAGTCCTTTTGTTATAAAATCCAGTTTCTGCTTTAAAGTTGCTTTTGTCTGAAGCGAAGCACTCCAAGTTTTAGTATATCCCGAAAAGTTCAATAAGTTATATGGATTATAGCGTCCATCGGCGTCCGTTTCACAAACTGCGGCCGTCCCATCTGACCAAATAAATGGCACGAGATGCGTTGGAAATAGGACAATGTGCCTGAATATCTGATCCGAAGTATTTCCCGGATTATTTTGGGTTTTATATTGTCCCGCCAAATCGATGGATAATTCAGTCGTTTTCGTAATGTCCATATCAATATTGGAGCGAAGATTATAACGTTTCAGACCGATGTTCGCATCATAATTTTCTAACGGATTCGATTTAAATATACCACTTTCTTGGTAATATGCGCCTGAAGCAAAGAACCGAGTCTTTTCCGAACCACCCCTAAAATTAACAGTATATCGCTGACTATGCGTATGGCTGGCTAACAGATCTGTCCAGATGGAATTGGGGTATAAGTCTGTGTCGACACCCGAACGATATAAGTCTAATACTTCTTGCGAATAAGGAGCATCGAAAGCATCCAAACTTGGGTTATTCGCATCATTCCAAGTAGCCTCGTTCCACATGGACAAATAGTCATACGAAGGCATCAATTCAGGCATACGAGTCGGGGTCATAATGCTGTATTGGGCATTAAATGTAACTGCCGTTTTTTGTGCCCGGCCACGCTTTGAAGTAATCAAAACAACACCATTAGCACCTTCCGAACCGTAAACCGCTGTAGCAGATGCATCTTTCAACACGGTAAACGACTCTATCTCATCCACATCGATATCATTCATAGCGCGAGGAACCCCATCCACCAATACGAGCGGAGATGTTCCACCTGCATAGGAACTGACACCTCGAATCCAGAATTCGGCATCATCATTACCCGGTTCACCGCTCCGCTGGACCGCCAACACACCAGAAATCTGTCCTGCTAAATTATTACTCAAACTACGTGTCGGCATGGACAACACTTCAGAGGAAACCGTACTCAAAGAAGACACCACACTCTCCTTTTTCTGCTGACCATAGCCAATGACAACCACGTCATCCAGACTGACGGAGGCTTCCATCATACGGATATTGATTGTTTCTTCCCCTTTATAGGTCCGCTCTTCCGTAACCATTCCGATATATCGGAATTCGATGACGTCGCCGACGGCGACGTCATTCAGAATATACCGTCCATCGATATCGGTCGTCACACCATGTGTTGTTCCTTTAATGCCAACCGTCGCACCAATGACCGGGTTTCCATCGCCATCGGTCAGAAGCCCGGTAACAGTACCCTTTTTCTGCTGGGTTGCAACCGTTGTTGTCGGTACAGCAGCCTCCGCTCGCAAAATCGTGATGTAATTGTTTTCCTGCTTCAACGTGTAGCCGTTGCCCAAGATGGTCAACAAAGCTTCGCGGATATCGGACGTCCGAATATCGGCACTGACCTTCTTTTGGGTATCGACCTGGTCGTTACTGTAAATGATGCGAACATGGGCTTGCCGGGAAATCTGTTCGATGGCATTCCCGAGCGACTCGTTCCGGAATTTCAGGTTCAAGGAATAACTTTGTTCGAAAATTGAAAGTTCCTTAGCTGAAAGAGACAAGGGCGGACAGCCCATAGGGAAAGCCAACAAGCCTACCAATAATGCCTTTTTGTATTTTTTAGCGAATGGAAAAGGCATAAAACAATTCTTCTTCATAAATTTACAATTTGAATTTAACTACTTGATTTAATTGGGTAAATAGATTCTACGGGAGAGAGCATGTGCAAGATGCCCTCTCCTCTTTTTGTTTTTCAGATTCGGATTTTCATTTCATGGGCTTTTTGTTTTTAATGTAAATACTCGTGTTCATTCTCTCGATATAGATTTCTTCCGTGCTGTTGATAAACCGGATAATCTGATCTAAGGAGGCTTCGCGCCCAATGATAAACGAGAAGCGTTTCTCTTTGAGCGACGGTGTTTCGTAGGTTGTCTGAAACTCATACCAGTGTCCAATTTTTGTCAGAATCTCGGACAATGGGGTGTTCCGGAATATATATTCATTGTTCACCCATGCAGTGTACATATCCGTATCCACCGTATGAGTCTCTTTCGCTTTCGTTACCTTGTTATAAATATATTGTTCGGAAGGACGAAGCAATTGCGTTTCCCCGTCTTGCTCGATACGGACAGCCCCCTTGACCAGCGTAGTCCGTGAGACCTCCTCATCCGCGTAGCTGCTCACGTTGAATGTCGTCCCCAGCACGTGAATGTCTAACTGCTCCGTATGAACAATGAATGGCACCTCCGCATTGTGTCTGACCTGAAAAAAGGCTTCACCTTCCAATGTCACTTCGCGCGTTGCCGAACCGAACCGAGAAGGGAAAACCAACTCCGACTCAGCATTCAATGTCACAGTCGTAGAGTCCGGCAGGACAATTTGATACGTTTTCCCTTTCGGTATCAGCAATCGATTCGTCTGAATCTCTGCCTCCGGGCGCGAGACCTCTTCTTTCTGCGACAGATAAGAAAGTTCCTTTTTCTCGTGGTCGTTATTAATCGTCGCAATTTTCCCTTTCAGTTCAAACGATTCGCGGTTCAAGACAATACGCTCGTTATTGCTCAACAACAAAGTCGGCTCTGAAATCTGCTGCAAATCCAATGCCTCACGCTCTTTATTCCAATACAAATAGAAGGTACTGATCCCGACGGCCAAAATGCACACTGCTGCCGCTGCATATATCCTCAATCGGAATACACGTACATGTTTGGCTGTCCGCACCAGTTTGCCGGCAAGAACAGGAGCAAGCAAAATCGCATTCCAGATTTTCCGTTCTTTCAGATAAGCCGCATAATTCTCCGGCGAGGCTTCCGCCCAGTCCATAATCAGCTTTTCCTCTTCTGTGGAGGTTTCGCCTCTGAAATATTTATGTAGCAATTCTTTTTCCATGACAACGAGATTTTTTATCCCTGTTCACCTGAATAACACGCCAAATAAGAAATACCCTAAACAGGAATGGGACTTTTTTTACTTTTCCTTTCTTATAAAATGACGGCCTTTACCTTAGATAGAAATGTATGATGTAAAAAAATGAGTATAATCTTTTACACAAGCAAACTCTTTGGGGTTAAATAAAGGAGTTTACTTACGTATAAAAAAGAGCCGACCTCTCTGCAATCCTTTTTGTAACCCTTCCTATGAAACTTTTGTTCCATCCGCAAGAAACTTTTTCTTCCCGAAGGATAAAAATAAATCGCACGCTTTTCCGTTGGTATATACATATTATGAATAGCAATTTTACTATGCGTGCAATCTTTGCGCTTCTATTGATACTGGTTTCAGTTCCCACTTTCGGGCAGGAACGGGCAAAGGTGAGCGGATACGTTCGCGATGCAGACGGGAATCCGCTCGATTTGGTCAATATCCGGGTACAAAACACGTTGCTCGGGACGATGAGCAACGAAAAAGGATACTATTCGCTCTCCGTCGCGAAAGGCGATTCGGTAACGATTATCTTCTCCTGCTTGGGTTACAACAAAGCAGAACGGATTATCCCGCAGCTGAACGGCGACATGCGGCTGAATGTGCAGATGCGCAACATCTCGTTCGAGCTGGGCGAAGTGGTCGCCACCGCTACACGCCGGCAGACGACGACACTCGAAACCATCGATGCCGACCGCGTCAAACTGCTGCCCGACCCTGCGGGCGGAAGCATCGAGAGCCTGGTCGTCACCTTCGCGGGCGTATCGTCCAACAACGAGTTGAGCTCGCAATACTCCGTACGCGGCGGGAGTTATGACGAGAACATCGTCTACGTCAACGGGCTGGAGGTATTCCGCCCGCTGCTGATTCGTTCCGGGCAGCAGGAAGGGCTGAGTTTCATCAATCCCGACCTGACGGAATCGGTCAACTTTTCCGCCGGAGGATTTGAGGCACGCTACGGGGACAAGATGAGTTCCGTGCTCGACATTACTTACAAGAAACCCAAAGCATTCGAAGGTTCTGCCTCTGCCAGCCTGCTGGGTGCGAAGGCCTACGTGGGAAGCGCGACAGGGCGGTTCACGCAGGTAACCGGTTTCCGCTACAAGACGGGACGTTCGCTGCTGAAGACGACCGACACGGACGCGGAATATGACCCGAACTTCATCGACCTGCAAACCTACATGACTTACCAACTAACACCGAAATGGGAGGTCAACTTCTTGGGCAACCTCGCTATCAACAAATACCGCTTCATTCCGCATACACGCGAAACCTCTTTCGGAACGGTCACGAATGCGCAGAGATTCACCGTCTACATGAGCGGACAGGAACGCGACCGGTTTGAAACACTCTTCGGCGCTCTGACCCTCAAACATACGCCGAACGAAAACACTGAACTGGGGTTGCAAGCCTCCGCCTTTAGCAGCAAAGAGGAAGAGGGATATGACATCGCCGGCGAGTATTGGCTGGGTGACGCGACCTCCACAGAAGAGACGACCGACGAGCTGGACCGCCTATCGGTGGCGCGTTATAACGAACATGCCCGCAACCGGCTGTATGCAAACATCGTCAACGTCGGGCACTATGGAAGTGTTCGGCTGAAAAGCAATACGCTTCGCTGGGGGGCAACCGTCCAGATGGAGCAGATTAACGACAAAATCAGTGAATGGGAAAAACGGGACTCTGCCGGCTATTCGCTGCCGCAAGGGGGCGGGACGGTCAATGTCATCTCCAACCTGTTTTCCGACAACGAATTGAAGAGTACACGTCTCTCTGCATACGTACAGGACATGTTCAAATTCCGGACCATGCAGGGATTGTTTACGTTGGTCGGCGGCATTCGGGGCAGTTATTGGAGTTACAACCGGGAATTCATTTTCAGTCCGCGCGTTTCTCTTGGTTTCATTCCGAATTTCGACCAAGACCTGACATTCCGCTTGGCAACCGGATTGTATTACCAGCCTCCCTTTTATAAGGAATTGCGTACAACCGTGCAGGATGAATACGGCAACAGCATCACCCGGCTGAACCGGAACCTGAAATCGCAACGTTCCATCCACGTAATTGCCGGCGGGGATTATACGTTCCGGGCTGCCGACCGCAACTTCAAACTGAGCGCAGACCTGTATTACAAGAAGCTGGACAACCTGAACCCTTATACCGTCGACAACGTCAAAATCCGCTATTACGGGGAGAACTGCGCGAAGGGATATGCGATGGGACTGGATGTCAAGTTCTTCGGCGAATTTGTGCCCGGCACGGATTCGTGGATTAGCTTCTCCCTGATGAAAGCCGAACAGAGCATTCGGGGAAGTGCATACGTCCCGATGCCCAACAGTCAGGGGTATAACATTTCGCTCTTTTTCCAAGACTATTTTCCCGGATACAAGCGCATCAAGCTGAACCTGAAGGGGGTCTTGTCCGGAGGGCTCCCCGTCACGGCACCTCGCACCGGTTATGAGGACGGCTATTTCCGCACACCCTCTTACAAGCGCGTAGACTTGGGATTCTCTTATCAGCTTGCCGGAGGAACGGATGCCATTATGGATCGGGGCGTTTTCCGCTATCTCAAAAACATCTGGTTGGGGTTGGATGTGTTTAACCTGTTTGATATCAAAAATGTAAGTTCCTATTATTGGATTACGAACATCGACAACCAACAGTACGCAATCCCCAATTACCTGACCGGACGCCAACTAAACGTACGCCTCATCGTAGACTTCTGAAAAGCAGCCTTCGCGCCTTACTTTTTTAATTGTATCAAAATCATGCTGATAAACATTAATAAATTATTTCTCCATTCACAAAAAGGATGTACCTTTGCCTACATCGAACCAAATAATTATTAAATTACAAAACTATTATAGACATGGAACTTACACATATCGAGCATTTAGGAATTGCTGTAAAAAGTATTGACGCTTGTCTTCCTTATTATGAAGGAGTTTTAGGGTTAAAGTGTTACAACATTGAAGAAGTTGCAGATCAGAAAGTTAAGACCGCATTTTTCAAAGTAGGCCAAACTAAAATCGAGTTATTGGAACCGACAAGCGAAGATAGTACAATCGCTAAATTCATCGAAAAAAAAGGAGAAGGCATTCACCATATCGCATTTGCCGTACCTGACGTACAAGCCGCATTAGACGAAGCTGAAAATAAAGGTGTCCGGCTGATTGACAAAGCCCCGCGCGGAGGCGCAGAAGGATTGGACATCGCATTCTTGCACCCGAAATCGACGTGTAGTGTGTTGACAGAGCTGTGTATGCCCGGCAAAGGCAAATAAATCGAGAATCGTTTAAATCATATAGACATTATTATTAACAACAAATCATATATGCAATGAGCAACCAACTTGAAAAGGTAAAAGAGCTTATTTCTCTTCGCGAAAAAGCACGTTTGGGCGGCGGAGAAAAAAGAATTGAATCGCAACACAAGAAAGGCAAATATACAGCACGCGAGCGTATTGCCATGTTGCTGGATGAAGGAAGTTTCGAAGAGTTTGACATGTTTGTCCAGCATCGTTGTACGAATTTTGGTATTGAAAAGACTAAATATCTGGGTGATGGTATCGTAACCGGTTATGGAACGATTGACGGACGTTTGGTGTACATCTACGCACAAGACTTCACAGTATTCGGCGGAGCTTTATCCGAATCTTTGGCCATGAAGATTTGCAAGGTGATGGATCAGGCCATGAAAATGGGAGCTCCGGTAATCGGATTGAACGACTCCGGCGGCGCACGTATCCAAGAAGGCGTAAATGCTTTGGCGGGCTATGCGGAGATTTTCCAACGGAACATTTTGGCTTCGGGCGTTATCCCGCAGATTTCGGGTATCTTCGGCCCCTGCGCAGGAGGCGCGGTCTATTCACCGGCATTGACAGACTTCAACATCATGACACGCGGAACCAGCTACATGTTCTTGACAGGCCCGAAAGTAGTCAAAACCGTCACGGGCGAAGACGTCACACAGGAACAGTTAGGAGGTGCCAGTGTACATACAACGAAGTCTGGCGTAGCCCATTTCGCCGTAGACACAGAAGAAGAGGGATTGCAATTGATTCGCAAATTAATCAGTTTCTTACCTCAAAATAATCTGGAAGAAACGCCTCTAATTGCATGTAAAGACCCTATCGACCGACTGGATGACAGTTTGAATGAAATCATCCCTGACAATCCCAATAAGGCATACGATATGTATGAAGTCATCGGGACTATTATCGATAACGGCGAGTTCTTGGAGGTACAAGCAGATTATGCTAAAAATATTATTGTAGGTTTTGCACGTTTCAACGGACAAACAGTCGGAATCGTCGCTAACCAACCCCAAATTATGGCCGGCTGCCTCGACAGCAATGCTTCGCGTAAGGCAGGCCGCTTCGTTCGTTTCTGCGATGCGTTCAACATTCCGCTTGTCACATTGGTAGACGTTCCGGGCTTCTTGCCGGGCACAGGACAGGAATACAACGGCGTCATCCTGCACGGAGCCAAACTGCTGTATGCCTACGGAGAAGCAACAGTGCCCAAAGTAACCGTTACTTTACGTAAGTCTTACGGAGGCGCCTATTGCGTGATGAGTTCTAAGCACTTGCGCGGAGACATGAACTACGCATGGCCGACAGCCGAAATTGCAGTGATGGGGCCAAACGGGGCCGTCGAAATTATTTTCGCCAAAGAGGTCGCAGCAGCAGAAGATCCGAAGGCCTGCGCGGCAGAAAAAGAGGCAGAATACAAAAAGGCATTTGCGAATCCATATAACGCAGCTCAATATGGCTATATCGACGACGTGATCGAACCGCGCAACACCCGTTTCCGTATCATCCGTGCTTTGCAACAACTGCAAACCAAGAAATTGAGCAATCCTGCCAAGAAACATGACAATATGCCTCTTTAATGCTTAAAACAGGAATGACTATGACGATGAATAAAAAAATTGGGCTCGTGTTGCTGTTCGCTTTGCTTTTCTCTTTAGGGGGCAAAGCCCAGCAAGTGACCTCCATACGCATCAATGAAGTATTAGTCATCAATGAAGATAACTTCGTTGATGATTACGGTAAACGACATGGGTGGATCGAACTTTACAATTCCTCTGCCGGAACAGTCAATATTGCAGGATGTTTCTTGACGAATGATAAGAATAATCCTACCAAATATCCGATACCCAAAGGAGACGTGAATACCCAAATCCAGCCGGGACAGCAGGTGCTTTTCTGGGCGGACAACGAGCCGCATCGGGGAACTTTCCACATCAGTTTCAAACTGGATCCTGACAAGGAGAATTACATCGCCTTGTATAACTCCGACGCTAAGACCCTGATCGACGAGATTACCATCCCGGCAGGGCAAGTGGCAGATGTCAGCTACGGGCGCAGGATCGACGGACAGGACGAATGGGTCCAACTGACCAGAGTGACACCAAAGGCGAACAACCTGACGCTGGACACGAACGAGAAAATCGAGAGTTTTAAAGAGAACGACTCGTGGGGAATCGGTATGACAATCACTGCAATGGCTGTTGTTTTCTGCGGATTGATTCTTTTGTATCTATGTTTCAAGCAAATTGCTAAATTATCGATTGCCGCAAGCAAACGGAATGCACAAAGGGCAGCAAGTTCAGCTCCGGCCAAACAGGTTTCAGGACCTGTCTCAGGAGAAGTCCTTGCCGCTATCGGTGCCGCCTTATATGAACTTAGCGAGGATAATCATGACATAGAGAATACCGTTCTGACCATTCGCAAAGTACAAAGAGCCTATTCTCCTTGGAGTTCCAAGATTTATGGGCTACGTGAAGTCCCAAAAAGCAATCATCTATAAAAACAAATAAACATGAAAAGTTTTAAATATACTATCAACGGAAACGTGTACAAAGTGCATATCAACTCAGTCATTGATGATATTGCAGAAGTAGAAGTAAACGGTACGCCCTACCATGTAAAAATGGAAAAGCCGGCCAAAAAGCAGGTCGTAACACTGAAACGCCCCGCGCAAGCGCCGACGACCGTGAGCGGAGCCCCTGTCGTAACCCGCCAGGCTGTCCCCACGGTGCAAGGTGCTGTTAAGACACCGCTCCCAGGCGTAATCCTGCAAATCAAATGCAAGGTTGGCGATACGGTCAAACGCGGACAAACATTAATTGTCCTCGAAGCCATGAAAATGGAAAACAACATCAATGCCGACCGGGACGGAAAAATTATTGAAATAAAAGTAAACCAAGGGGACTCCGTACTGGAAGGTGCAGACCTCGTCGTAATCGGATAACGCGTTATGTTAGGAGCAATATTAACCATTCTATTACAAGCTGTAAATACAGCGCAGGAAAGTTTTCTTCAATTTCTCGGGGAAAACCTGGAGCTGTTCCTTACATACACAGGTGTGTACAACGCGACGCCGGGTCATTTGATCATGATTATCGTCGGTTTGGCATTCATTTTCCTTGCCATCCGATTTGAATTTGAGCCCATGCTTCTGATTCCCATTGGATTCGGTATTCTAATTGGAAATATACCTTTCAAAGATGCCGGATTACAGATTGGCATTTATGAACAAGGCTCTGTGTTGAACATCCTCTATCAAGGAGTTACTTCCGGCTGGTATCCGCCGTTAATCTTTTTAGGCATTGGGGCGATGACTGACTTTTCGGCTTTGATATCCAATCCGAAATTGATGCTAATCGGAGCCGCCGCACAATTTGGTATTTTCGGTGCCTACATCATTGCCCTCCAGATGGGGTTTGAACCCAATCAAGCCGGTGCAATCGGCATCATCGGAGGAGCTGACGGCCCGACGGCCATTTTCCTTTCCTCCAAACTGGCGCCTAACCTGATGGGAGCCATTGCGGTATCCGCCTATTCGTATATGGCGTTGGTACCCATCATACAACCGCCATTCATGCGCCTGCTGACGACCCAAAAGGAGCGGTTGATACGGATGAAACCGCCGCGCGTGGTTTCGCACACAGAAAAAATCATGTTCCCGATTATCGGACTTTTGCTGACATGTTTCTTGGTTCCGTCCGGTCTGCCGCTGTTGGGTATGTTGTTCTTCGGGAACCTGTTGAAGGAAAGCGGCGTGACCCGTCGTCTGGCCGAAACGGCACGTGGCCCGCTGATTGACACGATTACCATCCTGCTGGGTGTTACCGTCGGAGCTTCCACGCAAGCGACGCAATTCTTGACCATCGACTCCATCAAGATTTTCGGTTTGGGAGCCTTGTCGTTCGTCATCGCTACCTGCGCAGGGGTTTTGTTTGTCAAGTTCTTCAACCTGTTCTTGCGGGAAGGCAACAAAATCAATCCGCTTATCGGTAACGCCGGCGTGTCGGCCGTCCCCGACTCGGCGCGTATCTCCCACATCGTCGGTCAGGAGTATGACCCGACCAACTACCTGCTGATGCACGCGATGGGCCCGAATGTGGCCGGCGTGATTGGCTCTGCCGTAGCTGCCGGAATCTTGCTGGGATTCTTGGGATGATTTTCAAGGAGAATTGAAAGTTGAAATTAAAAAAACAGGCTTCACGCTCGGTGTGAAGCCTGTTTTTTTAATTTCTCCATTCTCCACACACCCTAAAGTCCTCCCGGCCGTTCCTCGCCCGTATCCGGGTCGGTGGTTTCGTCATCCGTATCGTCGGGATTGGTAATGGAGGGCTTTTCCTCGCTGCTGCTCTGCGCGCGGCCCTTGCGCCGGTTGTAGGCGGCGTTGGTCTCGGCGATGAGCTGGTTCATCTTCAAGACAAAGGTCGACGCCGCGTCGCTCGGCACGGCGATGGCGAACGATTGCGCCAAGAGGCACAAGACATTAAACTCTTCGTGCATCCGCATGCGCAGCGTCTCGGTTTTTTCCGTGACGACGAGCGCGCGCGTGACGGTGCGCTGCTTCACAGCCGCATCGTACGCCTCGTTTTCCGTTTCCAACTCCGTCAAATAGGGTTCCAATCCCAGTTGCGTCACGTACGGAGCGCAGTCCTCCTTCCGGATATCGGCAAGGAAGCCCCTGATTTTCACCGTCTCCTCGGCGACCGGCTGGCGGGTGATGTCCGTGTACGGAGAAATCCGCCGCAACAAGAAGTTGCCCGCTTCCGCATCGGCGGCAATGGGCAGGGTCGTAGCCCGCTTGATGCGTGCCACGATGAAGCTCATCAGCGCGTCACGGTTGCGTTCGCGCCTCTCGGCTTCGGGCGTCGTGTCGGCAGCCGTCGTTTCGCTCACGCGCTCGGCGAGGGCATCGGTGTCGGCCTCGAGTTGCGTCATAAAATCGGCGCTCAGCCCGATGGCGGGTGCACCGCTGTCCGTCGCCGCCAGTACCGACATACCTCCAGGCCGTTCCCCCTCTCCACCTGCGGCTTCTTCCACAAATTGGAGCGTCCGCTGGACGAGGGCGAGAAATTCGCCGTTGCGGAGACGTGTCAAACTAATGCTATCTACTGTCGTGTAATTTCCTATTGTTCCCATAATCTTGAAATTATCGATAA
>CAYXIX010000054.1:0-12880 GCA_964465405.1 uncultured Parabacteroides sp.
AGGCCACTTTCCCAAGCAGCCTTTCTTGTTGTGTTTTTAATTCTCAATTCTTTAGACCAATGTAAAAAATTCTTGTTATCATATTTCTGTACTTATTTGCACAGCTATTGTCTAACGAATGCAAAGATATGGATTATCTGTTACAGAAACAAAACTTCCGTATTCTATTGGATAATCATTTCGCATAAAACAGGGCAGTGGTCTGAAGGGTAAAGCTGTCCCAGACTTTCTACCAATACTCCGTGACGGAGGGCTTTGATGTCTCCTTTGACGAAAATGTAATCCAAGAAAGAGCGTTCTTCTAACGGGATCCGCCCAAAATCGTGGAAAGTCCATTCAGGCCCGTATTGCAGTGGGGCGATTGTGCGTGTATGGGTTAAATGACGCGGGTCGCTCGTTTGCGTCAATACTTGGATGGGGTCATCTTCCGGTACGGCATTGAAATCGCCCGTGACAATTATCGGCAGGTTTTCAGACAACTGGCTGACCTGTTCAAGGAGCAACAATGCCCCTTGATGGCGGGCAACTTGCCCCATATGGTCCAGATGCGTATTCAAAAAGAAAAATTTCTTCCCGCTTTTTTTGTCTTTCAGGATGGCCCATGTCGCAACCCGTTCGCATGCTGCGTCCCATCCCTTTTTCCCTACGGCATTTATGTCTTCAGCAAGCCAGAAATTTCCGCTTTTCAACAGTGAGAAACGTTCTTTTTTGTAGAAGATAGGAGAATATTCTCCTTCTGTTTTGCCATCCGTACGCCCTACGCCGACATATGCATATCCGGGCAATCTGTCTAATAGGTCGGTCAATTGGTTGTGTAACACTTCTTGCGAGCCAAATATGTCGACATCATAAAATTTGATAACATTGGCAGCCAAATCTTTTCGGTATTCCCACCAGTTGAGGCCATCCGCTTTTACGCTGCAACGGATATTAAAAGTCAGTACATTCATACTTCCAACCGGTTGTTTAGCAAATAAATGGATGAAAGGCAGTAAGAAAATAGCCACGAATAGGAGTCCTTTTTTCATTCTGATATGATTTGATATTAATGATTGCAAATATAAGATATTTTGAGAAACTGTTTTGAATTTATTCGATGATTTTGTTAAGCATGATTTGTACGGCTGCAAGCTGTCCTATGACTTCCGCATTTTCAGTAAAATTGGCCTACTGATTTTGAACTTTATGCAGGGCTATAACATTTTTCTTGGATTAATTCAAAACAGTTTCTTGAAAGTGGCCATGTCTTCTAAAATATTTACTGTTTCTTACAAAGATAATCATCACCTTTTACAAATCCAATATGTGTTATATCTATTTGATAATCAATTTAAAACATTTAACCGTCTATTTTCAGATACGAATTTTGCACATTCATTTTTCCTCAAACTTTCCTCAAATATCAGTGTTTTGCATATGCTTGCTAATGTAACCTTAAAAGCTACCTATTCTCTAATATCTTCCTGTAAATAAGATTATTATCCATTTCACCCTAAAAGCTCCTTTTTAATCAAAAAAACAGCAAAAAACTTGTACAATCCCGCATAAAACTTTACTTTTGCATTCGAAAATACAATTCGGGATGTAGCTCAGCCCGGTTAGAGTACACGTCTGGGGGGCGTGTTGTCGCTGGTTCGAATCCAGTCATCCCGACAAGAAGGTATGTCCGAAAGCGGATATACCTTTATTTGTTATTTATACGGGTGGCAAACTTGCCTTTATGTTTTATCTTTCGAAAAGAAATCTTTGTGTAGAAGAGTGCCTATGAAACCTTTTTTGTATCAAGTGGCTTCGTTGTTTTATGCCCGTCATGGAGCAGAAATCAGCCGGCTGGCCTTTGTCTTCCCCAACCGCCGGGCGGGGCTTTTCTTCCAGAAATATTTGTCGGAAATCGCGGGGAAGCCGCTTTTCTCACCGACAATCCTAACCATAAACGATTTGTTCTTGCAACTGAGCGGGATGCAGCAGGCAGACCGGATTAAGCTGTTGTTCCGGCTGTATGACTTGTATAAGCGGCGCAGCGGTTCGGCGGAGTCGTTCGACGAGTTCCTGTATTGGGGGGAGATGTTGCTGAATGATTTTGAAGACGTGGACAAGTATCGGGTGGATGCCCGTATGTTGTTTGCCAACGTGACGGATTTGCACGAGCTGGAACAGGATTTTGGCTACCTTACGCCGGAGCAGGTTGCCGCAATCCGTACCTTCTGGTCTTCTTTTACCCCCGACGGGCGGTCGGAGAGCCAGAAGCAGTTTTTGGCGTTGTGGCAGATTCTGTATGATTTGTATGTGGATTTGCGAACGGCTCTGATGGCCGAGCACAGCGGGTATGAGGGGATGATTTTCCGGGAGGTCGTGGAGTGTCTGGAGAGGGATGAGGCGTGTCAGGTGCCCTATGAGAAGGTGGTGTTTGTAGGGCTGAACGCGCTTTCCGTGACGGAAGAGTGTTTGCTCGCCCAGTTGCAGAAACGGGGGATAGCTGATTTTTATTGGGATTATGCCTCTCCGATGGTGAAGGACGGCGACAACAAGGCCTCTTATTTTGCCGGGCGGAATCAGGAACGTTTCCCTTCGGCCTTCTCTTTGCCTGAAGAGGGGAAGGAGGGGGAGACGCGAATCGATGTGGTCGGCATCCCGTCGGGAATCGGGCAGGCCAAACAGATCTACCGGATTTTGGATGAATGGTGCGACGAGCGCGAGATGGACGCGGAGGAGGCGTTGCGGACGGCTGTTATCTTGCCGGACGAACAGTTGCTGATGCCGGTTCTGAACGCGATACCGGAACGTATTCGGCGGATAAACGTGACGATGGGATATCCGCTCGCGGCAACGCCGGTCGCCTCGCTGATGGAATATGTGCTGGCGTTACAGAAGAACTTGCGTTATGTGGATGCGCAGCCTGTCTTCTATTTCCGGGATGTGCTGCCGATATTGAATCACCGCTATGTGATGTCGACCGCTCCCGAGCCGATAGCTGAATTGGTGAGGGATATTTCGGAAAACAATCGGATTTATATCCCTTCCGGCAGCCTGGCACGGACGCCGTTGCTGAAGCTCTTGTTTACGCCTGTGGCAGATGTGGAGGCGGTATCCGACTACCTGATTGCTGTTTTGCAGGGGTTGAACGGGGCAATGGAGGAGGAAGAGGAGCTGGATGACGAGGATCTGCCGGCCAGCCGGACGGCGGTCGAGCGGGAGTTTGTTTTCCATTACTATGCGACAGTGAACAGGATGAAGGAGGTGATGCGCGAGTCGCAGGTTGAAATGAGGCTCGATACCTATTTCCGGCTGCTGAAACGGATGACCGACATGATTACGATTCCGTTTCATGGCGAACCGCTTTCGGGGTTGCAGGTCATGGGGGTGTTGGAGACGCGTGCACTTGATTTCGACCGGCTGATTATCCTTTCGATGAATGAGGGGGTATTCCCCCAGCGGCGGGTGGCCAATTCGTTTATTCCTTATAATCTGCGGCGCGGTTTCGGGTTGCCTACTTATGAACATCAGGATAGTATATGGGCGTATCATTTTTATCGGCTGATTCACCGGGCGTCTCAGGTTTCTCTGCTGTATGACACGCGGAGCAACGGGTTGCAGACGGGCGAGGTGAGCCGTTTTGTCTATCAGCTGCGTTATCATTACGAGGTGCCGATGCGTGACAAGCTGGTGGTGTATAATGTCTCGTCTTCGCAAGTACCGGTCTTGCAAATCGCGAAAACGGCGGCCGTCAGGGAGCGTCTGCGGGCGTTCTACAAAGGGGGCGAACATGCGCTTTCGGCAAGCGCGCTGAATACTTATCTGGACTGCCCACTCCGGTTTTACTTCTCGGTGGTGGAGGGCATCGAAGAGGAGGACGAGGTGAGCGAGACGGTCGAGAGCAATGTTTTCGGGAGTATTCTCCACAAGGTGATGGAGGATTTGTATCGTCCTTTTTGCGGGCGGCTGGTGACGGCCGATATGCTGGAGGCTATCCGGAAGGATGTGCCGATGATGACGGGGGCCGTCACACGGGCGTTTGCCGGTGTGTTTTTCAAGACCGATGTCGTGCGTCCGCTGACGGGACAGAATTTCCTGATAGGCGAAATGATTCGCAAGTATGCCACGAAGATATTGGAACGCGACGGTGCACTGGCTCCTTTCCGCTATATAGAGTCGGAGAAGCGGGTGAAGAGGTTGTTCACGCTTTCCGACGGGAGGGAGGTGCAGCTGAAAGGTTTCATAGACCGGGTGGACGAAGTGGGCGATGCGGTCCGGATTATCGATTATAAGAGTGGCGCAGGGACGACGGTGTTCCCTTCGGTGGAAGCACTTTTTGACAAGTCCGTGTCCGAGCGCCCGAAGGCGGTCATGCAGGTTTTTATGTATGCTTGGATGTATGCGGACAATTTTTTGCAGCGGAAGGCGGTTCAACCGGGTATTTATTATGTCCGTACACTTTTCGGCCCAGCGTTCGACGCGAGTGTGTACCGCCGGGAGGAACGGGGGAAAGTGGAGCGAGTGGCCGATTTCGCGGATTATCGTGATGCCTTTGAAGCGGGTTTGCGGGGCTGTCTGGATGAGATTTTCGGGGAGGAGACTCCCTTTGTGCAGACCGCTAACGGGAAAGCCTGTGGCTATTGCCCGTTCAGGACTATTTGCGGGAAATGAAGTTTTTTAGGGGAAAACAAGAAAGTTTTTCTGAAAAAGTGCTGTTTGATAAAAAAGTGTACTAAATTTGCATCTTAATTAATTATTAGGGATTTAGAAAGAACAATTATGATAAAAATTACATTTCCGGATAATTCCATAAAAGAATATGCCGAAGAGACGACGCCTTTGCAGATAGCGGAAAGCATCAGTCCGCGTTTGGCTCAAGAGGTATTGGTGGCCAGTGTGAATGGCGAGAGTTGGGATTTGATGCGTCCGATTCAGGCGGATTCGGCGGTTAAGCTTTTCAAGTGGGAAGACGAAGAGGGAAAACATGCGTTCTGGCATTCGAGCGCCCATTTGATGGCGGAGGCGTTGCAAGAATTGTATCCCGGCATTAAGTTTGGAATAGGTCCGGCTGTCGAAAACGGCTTTTATTATGACGTGGATCCGGGAGATGCGGTAATCAAAGATGCTGATTTCCCCGCAATCGAAGCGAAAATGAAAGAGTTGGCAGCAAAGAAGGAGGAGATAAAACGTCAGGATATCTCGAAAGCTGATGCGCTGGAGAAGTTTGGCGAACGGGGCGAGGTGTATAAGACGGAACTTATTGGCGAATTGGAAGATGGCAAAATTACGACCTACACGCAAGGGGCGTTTACGGATTTGTGTCGTGGGCCGCACTTGCCGAATACCTCTTATATAAAAGCGATAAAGATAACGAGCGTGGCAGGGGCTTATTGGCGCGGCGACGAGAAGCGCAAACAACTGGTGCGTTTATATGGTATCACGTTCCCGAAAAAGAAAATGCTGGATGACTATCTGGTGATGATGGAAGAGGCAAAGAAGCGCGACCACCGGAAAGTCGGGAAGGAGATGGAGCTGTTTATGTTCTCCGATACGGTGGGGAAAGGGCTGCCGATGTGGTTGCCGAAAGGAACGGCTTTGCGGCTGCGGCTTCAGAATTTTTTGCGGAGGATACAGGCTCGTTACGGCTATCAGGAGGTGATGTGTCCGCCAATCGGGAACAAATTGTTGTATATCACGTCCGGGCATTATGCCAAATATGGAAAAGACTCTTTTCAGCCGATTCATACGCCGGAAGAGGGCGAAGAGTATTTCTTGAAGCCGATGAACTGCCCGCACCACTGCATGATTTATAAGAATTCACCCCGTTCGTATAAGGATTTGCCTTTGCGTTTGGCAGAGTTCGGGACGGTTTGCCGTTATGAGCAGAGCGGTGAGCTGCACGGGTTGACGCGTGTACGCAGCTTTACGCAAGACGATGCGCACCTGTTCTGTCGCCCCGATCAGGTGAAAGACGAGTTCATCCGTGTGATGGATATTATCTCGATTGTATTCCGGGCGATGAGTTTCGATAATTTTGAGGCGCAGATTTCATTGCGCGACAAGGTAAACCGCGAAAAATACATCGGGTCGGACGAAAATTGGGAAAAGGCTGAGCAGGCTATTATCGAAGCGTGCGAGGAGAAGGGGCTGAAAGCGAAAATCGAATATGGAGAGGCTGCCTTTTATGGCCCGAAGCTGGATTTCATGGTGAAAGATGCCATCGGTCGCCGTTGGCAGTTGGGGACGATTCAGGTAGACTACAATTTGCCCGAACGTTTTGAGTTGGAATATACGGGTGAAGACAACAAGAAACATCGTCCGGTGATGATTCACCGTGCGCCGTTTGGCTCGATGGAGCGTTTCATCGCGGTGTTGATTGAGCATACGGGTGGAAAATTCCCGTTGTGGATTACCCCTGAACAGGTGGCTGTATTGGCAATCAGCGAGAAATATAATGCGTATGCCCATAAGGTGGCACGTGAGCTGGAGAACGAGGGGTTAAGTGTGATTGTCGACGAGCGGAATGAAAAAATAGGGCGTAAAATCCGTGATACGGAGTTGAAACGGATTCCTTATATGCTGATTGTCGGCGAAAAAGAAGCAAAAAATGATGAAGTTTCTGTCAGAAAACAGAGCGAAGGTGATAAAGGTTCGATGAAAATTACTACCTTTGCAGCGCTTTTGAAGGGTGAGATAGAGGAACAGATGAATCACTGGGAAAAAAGAAAGTAATTAAAATAACTAATAACGAGGAGATAATCTTTTGAATGAAGAATGATAGTCTGAAAGACCAGTATCGGATAAATGAGCGTATTCGCGTTCGTGAAGTCCGTTTAGTAGGTGATAACGTAGAACAGGGTGTCTATCCTATTTTTCAGGCGTTAAAGATTGCAGAGGAACAAGATCTGGATTTAGTAGAGATTTCACCGAATGCTGTGCCCCCCGTTTGTAGAGTGATTGATTATCAAAAATTTCTCTATCAACAGAAGAAAAGACAGAAAGAACAGAAGGCAAAGTCTGTGAAGGTAGTGGTCAAGGAAATCCGTTTCGGGCCGCAGACGGATGACCATGATTATAACTTCAAGTTGAAACATGCCAAAGGTTTCCTGGAGGAAGGTTCGAAGGTCAAAGCCTATGTGTTCTTTAAAGGCCGTTCTATCCTTTTCAAGGAGCAAGGAGAGGTCTTGTTGCTTCGGTTTGCGAACGATTTAGAAGAGTATGGCAAGGTTGAGCAAATGCCGGTATTGGAAGGTAAGCGGATGATTATCATGCTTTCGCCCAAGAAAGGCGGCGCTTCGGCAGCGAAGAAGGCTGCTGCTAAACCGAAGGCGAAGAGGCCGAGTGAGAAAGAAATCAAGGAAAAGCTCTATGTGTAGAGCATAAGTTTAATAATTAAAAAAGATTGGAAAATGCCTAAGATGAAGACTAATTCCGGTGCCAAAAAAAGATTCGCTCTTACCGGAACAGGTAAAATCAAAAGAAAGCACGCTTTTAAAAGTCACATTCTGACCAAGAAGACGAAAAAGCAAAAGCGTAACTTAACGCATACGGGACTGATAAACCGTGTGGATGTGAGCAATGTTAAGAAAATGCTTGGTTTGAAGTAATTTTTTAAGTAAGTTTTACAAGATTTTTTATTAACCGAATGGTTAGCCTAGAAGTTCGCCGAAGAGGTGACGCTAACATTCAAAACAGATTAGTATTATGCCTAGATCAGTTAATCATGTTGCTTCAAGAGCAAAAAGGAAACGGATTTTAAAACTAACCCGTGGTTATTATGGTGCACGTAAGAATGTGTGGACCGTTGCAAAGAATACGTGGGAAAAAGGTTTGACGTATGCATTTCGGGATCGCCGCAACAAAAAGCGTAATTTCCGGGCGTTGTGGATTCAGCGTATCAATGCCGCCGCTCGTTTGGAAGGTCTTTCTTATTCCCGCCTGATGGGGGCTTTGCATGCTGCAGGAATCGAGATTAACCGGAAAGTCTTAGCCGATTTGGCGGTTAATCATCCGGAAGCGTTTAAGGCTATCGTCGACAAGGTGAAGTAAAAAGTAGTAAACACGGTGTATTATTGAAAAGAGTTCTGC
This sequence comes from uncultured Parabacteroides sp., assembly GCA_964465405.1. Lineage (GTDB taxonomy): Bacteria > Bacteroidota > Bacteroidia > Bacteroidales > Tannerellaceae > Parabacteroides. The sequence goes on from CAYXIX010000054.1 coordinate 8,062, forward strand.
AAAAGAACTCTTTTTTTTTATATAACATTTGGTTATTCCATTTTTAGTTTTTATTTTTGTGAAAGAAAAATGAGTTAGCCGCACTTGTTCGATTGGGAAACTCATCAATTTATTTTAATTCCGAGACATCGCTCTTGTCATTAATGGCGGGCCGCGCCTTTCGGGGTATGCTTAGCACGGCGGATTACAAAGATGGCAAAGCGCTCAAATCCTGTCATACGGAGTTTGTTCATATCTACAGTGCGGCTTTCTTTTCATATAAAAGGTGTATCGCCCCCCCCGATACACCTTTATTTTTTTGCCTGTCTCTTTAAGGTGGGGTGAAGGTATTGTCCTTTGTGGCGTGTGACGCTGCCGAATTCGATAGCATGGAGTGGGCAGCGGTGGTAGCAGGCGAGACATTGCGTGCAATGTGTATTTTTTTCCCCTCTCTTTGTATCCCAATTCGGTTTGCCGTCTTGTATCTTGATGATGTCGAAGAAACAGTTTCCCGTACAACGTCCGCAGGAGATGCAGTTGTTTTTCACCCTGAAAAGGTTGAACTTGAGGTAGAATCTGAAGAGGAGGCGCACGACATAATGTTTGAACCACGCATGGCAGCCCCGTTCATACAGCTCCGGCGCGTGGCGTTTCTGCCGAATCGCTTCGGCAATGACTGAAATCCGCTCGGGAGCCGCTTCGAGTTTCTGCCGAGCCGTCTCGTCAGAATCGACATCGAAGCCGGGCAGCAAGACGTAAGTGTTGGGCATCGTCACCGAATAGACGCCGGTCATCCGTTTCTGGATGCACCCATCAAGCAGCGAATCGATTATCCGGTCTGTATTTCCGCAATCGTCCCCACAGGTGGCGACTGCATAGAAAGATTGCGTTCCATCCCTTTGGTTGAAGAATGCAGAGTCGATGAAGCGGCTTATCTCTTCGGCCGGCCCCCATGCGTGGACGGGGAAGACGAAAATAATCTTTTCGTTGGTATCGAGTGGCCGATAATACTCGTCACTGTCTATCTCTTTGATGTCATGTATGCGTTCGCCTAACGCTTCGGCAAGCAGGGTTGCCACATACAGCGAGTTTCCGGTGGATGAAAAATAATAGATCATGCTGTCCTTATTGTCTATTACAAAAGTAATTTTTTTGTAATAGTTGTTCCAACGAATGTCATTCCTTTTACATCATTTTACAATATGGGCAATCTACTTTTGCGGCGGAAAATGGAATATGTATGTAGTATGGAGAATATAGGTAAAACAAAAAACAGAGAGCGTATCGGTTTGCTTGTTCTCTTGGGATGTCTTTTTTCGTTATCTGTATGGGCGCAGACAGATGTGATTTGCGGAACGGTGACAGACGCTAAGTACAAGGAACGTCTGATCGACATCAGCACAAAGGAGAATGTGACGGACGATTTTTTCAACGTCGGTTTCAACGTTGGGGAAGGATTTCTTCCAGATGGATCGCGACGGGACGCTGTTCAGGACGCCGTCGATAGATCAGCGTATTTATGACATGACACTGTTGGAATTTGACGATTATGTGAAGACGCACAATATTTTCAACACGACGTTCGACGTGGAGCGTAAAAAATCTTTGCCGGAGTTTAGCGGCAATTTAGGTTGGGGGAAATTTTTCGCCGTCCGTAACCAGCCTTGAGCCTGTTGGCATCGTTTAGCGCCAGCAACGGGACGCAGCGCATGGACAAAGCCTTCTATAAGACACTGGAAGCGACGGGGAACGTCCAGAATGACTTCGCTTATGACGAATATGCCAGCACGTTGAAGTTGGCCGGTTTGGCTTCGGCAAGCCTGAGCTTGTGGGAGAGCGACTGCTATCAACGCCGCGAAGGGGTGGACGCTCTCTCTCTTCAAGCTGAACTGGCAGGAGACAATGCGTTATTATGGCAACCTGAACGAGGATGAATGGGTCGCAGCCTGGCGTTGAAATATAACTGGACGGAGGAGAACTTCGTGCAGATGGGCTTCAACTACAAAGACAGGAACCGGGATTACATTGGACCCCATTTTATTACAACCTGAACCGCCAGAACCCGGAGATTGACGACATCTACAACATCAGCGGCTAATCTGAATCAGGAGAATGTCGAGAACGGAACGCTGGTCATTGAACACCGGATGCAACCGCTCGACACCTACCGCGCCGGTATGGATATCTACGCCGGATATGTGCAGACCGATTTCTATCCGTTGCCCTCTCTGCTGCTCAATATCGGGTTGCGCTATGAGTATGCCAAGCAGTGGGTGGAATAATGCCATCGAAGGGTAGAGCACATATCAGAGCCGCCAGGATTTGAACAAGCACGAATCTCTTATATGTACACCAATGTGAAGCTTCCGAAAGACGGTGCCTATACGAACCGTGAACGTTCGTTGCAAGGAGCGTCACCCCTTCTGATGAATCTGGATTTGACCTATTCGCCCCGTTTCAGCAACGACCGGAACTCTCGCTGGCACTGCTCTACAACCTGCAAGGGCGCCGCATCCACGCCGTTGGCGTCAGCCAGCTGGGGGATATCAAGCAGCAGACGGTCCACACGATGAACTTCACCGCCAGCTACGCCATCAACAGCCGCCTGAATGTGAACCTGCGAGTAGACGACTTGCTGAACCGGGATATCGTCTTCAAGCAAGATGTCCCCTCGACCAATGAGGTCATTGAGGTGGAACGCTATAAGGAGGGAACCAGTTTTGAAGTCGGCTTCTCTTTCAATCTTTAAGGCAGATAAACAACAAGAAAAAATACAATTCATTAGACATTATATCGAATAAAGTTTTAGGATGCTGATAACCAATACTCCTGTTTCTTATTCTGTATAAACTCTATTGCTTGATTCCCTAAGATACAAAAAAATTAGGGAGACGGGCAAGTTCTAGCTGAGCGAAGTTAGGACTTGCCCGATTTTTTTGCAGACACAAAAAGACCATCTCAAAGTTTATTTGAGACAGCCTCATTTTATTTCTCTCGGGAGCGGGTAAACGCTGTGGTTTACAGCCACTCGTTCATGAAGGCATCCATCTCTTCGGCGTGCGCTTCGAGGCTTTGCAACAGTTTGAATTGCGCTTTGGTGCGCACCAAATTGTGTGTCGGATAATGGATTTTATAGTAGGTGTCACCATTGATGTAGTCAGTCAGGAAACGGACGGTCTGCATATAGGTCAGCAGGCGGCCTCCGTAGGGGAGGAGCTTGATTTCCGTCGGTGTCAGGAACGACTTCGCCCTCTCCATATAGCCGCGCGTGTAGGTCTTGAAGATTTCTATGTTCACACCTACATTGTCCAGATTCTTGTCGTCTTCCGCGCCGGTGTTGGTACCTGTCCGGATGAAGTCGCCGATGTCTGACAAGACGAAGCCCGGCATCACGGTGTCGAGGTCGATGACGCACAGCACCTTGTCGGTCGTCGCGTCGAACAGTATGTTATTCACCTTCGTGTCGCAGTGGTTCGTGCGTTTCTTCAGCTTGCCTTCGCGATAGAGACGTTCTTGGATGCACATGTCATACGCCCGCCGGTCGATTTCGTCAATCAGGTCTTGCACTTCTGCCACGCGTCCGGCAGCGTTCGCCTTGATGGCGTCGTGGAATTGGGCAAGGCGGAACTCCATGTTGTGGAAGTTCGGGATGGTTTCGCCCAGCGTCCCCTCCGGAATGTCGGCCAGCATGGATTGAAAATCGCTGAAAGCTTTACCGGCTTCGTAAGACAATTCGGGTGTCACCTCTTCATAGCCTTTGCTGTTCGGGATGAACAACGAAACGCGCCAGTAACTGTCGCCGTCAAAATAATACTGTTTGTTGTCTTTGGTCGGGAAGAAGGTGAGCACTTTGCGGTCTATGTCGCTTTCACCCTTTTCTTCCAGTTTTTTGCGGATGTGCGAGGTGACGATTTGGATATTGTTCTGCAACATCTCCACGTTGGTAAATACCAGATGGTTGATACGTTGCAAGACATATTTGATCTCACCTTTTTCGTTTGTCACTCTCAGAGTGTCGTTAATATGCCCGTTCCCGAAGGGTTCTGCGGAAACGGCCTTGTCTGTAAGCTGGAACTGGTCCAGAATGTTTAATAGTTGTTCTTTAGTCTTCGCCATGGCATATACAATTAATTATGTTTTTACCGATTGCAAATGTAAGCATACTTTTTGGAAATAGAAAGAGCGGGAAGCAAATTGTATGGAAACAGGAAAGGTTACCCCTCCGTTAGAGAGACAACCTTTTTCCACTTGTTATGAATATTACAAATAGTTGTTTGGATTTTACTTTTTGTTCCGGTTGCCGTAGCGGCTCATGAACTTGTCCACACGTCCGGCAGTGTCGACCAATTTAGCTTTACCTGTATAGAACGGGTGAGAGGTATTTGAAATTTCGACCTTTACCAACGGATACGTAACACCGTCAATTTCAATAGTATCTTTTGCATTGATTGTAGAACGAGTGATAAACATATCATTATTTGACATGTCCTTGAATACGACAGGACGATAGTTGTCAGGATGGATTCCTTTTTTCATTGCTTTGTTATCTTAATTAATTTATATTCTGTTTGTTTTGTTTGGTAACTGGTATATTTTGGTCTGCAAAGGTATGGATAAGTGTCGAAACAAACAAAGAAAATCGTGATTTTTTCAGTTGGCAGAGTCAATCGGCAAGTGCAATATTACGAAATTAATTTGAAGAACTCCTTTTTTGCGTGTAGAAATTTAATTTTTCTCTTGGTCTTCGGTTTATTTTGTATTGCACCTTTTTGATGAACTTATCGGTCAGTAGCCTGAAGTCCGTCCCCTTGGGGATGTGCCGGATGAGTTTGTTCATGTT
>CAYXIX010000055.1:0-12729 GCA_964465405.1 uncultured Parabacteroides sp.
AAAAAAGGGATGCCTCATATCAATGAAGCACTCCCTTTTTCTTCTTGCTAAAAAACTATTTACTTATCCTCTTTGTCTACCGCATTAAAGTCTACAACACTTTTACGGTTGGCAAATATCCGGTCAAAATCATCTTTTGCACCTACAACCAATTTATCAAAATCGCGTTGCCCGGTTCCGGCCGGAATCAAATGACCGCAAATAACATTCTCTTTCAGACCTTCCAAACGATCTATCTTACCGTTAATAGCAGCTTCGTTCAGAACCTTTGTCGTTTCCTGGAACGATGCAGCAGACATAAAGCTATTTGTCTGCAAAGCTGCACGTGTAATACCTTGAAGAATCTGATTCGCCGTAGCCGGGGTGGCATCACGCACCTCAACGAGCTTTAAGTCCCGGCGTTTCAACATACTGTTTTCGTCTCTCAACTTACGCACGGTGACAATCTGGCCGGCTTGCAATGTTTGAGAATCTCCCGGATCCGTCACAACTTTTTTACCCCAGATACGATCGTTTTCATCCATTACCTCGAGCTTATCCACCACTTGCTGTTCCAAAAAGCGCGTATCTCCCGGATCAACAATTTCAACCTTCCGCATCATCTGACGTACAATCACCTCAAAATGTTTATCATTAATTTTTACACCCTGAAGACGATATACATCTTGGATTTCATTTACAATATATTCTTGTACAGCCGTCGGTCCCATAATCGCCAAAATATTAGATGGAGTAATTGCACCATCAGAAAGAGGCATGCCGGCACGAATATAATCATTCTCTTGTACAAGTAATTGTTTTGACAGAGGCACCATGTATTTCTTTACCTCGCCCAGCTTAGAGGTGACGGTTATCTCACGATTTCCACGCTTAATCTTACCAAAGCCGACCTCGCCATCAATTTCAGATACGACTGCCGGATTAGACGGGTTACGTGCTTCGAACAACTCTGTCACTCGAGGCAAACCACCGGTGATATCACCTGCCTTACTTACGGCACGCGGGATTTTGACCAAAACTTCTCCAGCTTTAATCAAATCGCCCTCTTCCTTGACAACATGGGCTCCCAAAGGCAAAGAATAGTTCTTCAGGTAATTCCCGTTCTCATCCATGATATGGGCTGCCGGAACTTTTGTCTTATCTTTCGACTCAATGATAATCTTTTCTTTCAAGCCCGTCGTCTCATCACTTTCTACCGTATAAGTGACACCCTCGATCAAGCTTTCAAATTCAATCTTTCCTGTGACTTCCGAAACAATAATGGCATTAAATGGATCCCATTCAATAATCATATCCCCTTGCTTAATCGCATCTCCATCTTTGAAGAACAATTTAGAACCATAAGGGATGTTATGAGCCAATAAAACAATTTTTGTTTTCGGTTCAACGATGCGAAATTCAGCCAAACGGCTTATTACAACCTGAAACTTCTTGCCATTCTCTTCACTGTCTACAGTACGCAGTTCTTCGATCTCTAAAACGCCCTCATATTTTGAAGTTATATTGTTCTCAATAGCGACGTTGGATGCAATACCTCCCACGTGGAACGTACGCAAAGTCAGCTGCGTACCGGGTTCTCCAATAGACTGAGCAGCAATAACGCCCACGACTTCACCTTTCTGAACCATTTGGTTCGTTGCCAAGTTCCGGCCGTAGCATTTTGCACAAACACCTTTTTTCGATTCGCAAGTCAAAACAGAACGAATTTCCACGCTTTCAATCGGAGATTCTTCAATCCGTTTGGCAGCATCCTCACGAATCTCTTCTCCAGCCCGGACAATAATATCCCCTGTCAAAGGATGAATAATGTCATGAACCGAAACCCGACCCAATATACGTTCACTCAAGGTCGCTATAACTTCATTGTTATTCTTCAACTCTGTACAAACCAGCCCTCGCAATGTACCGCAATCTTCCTCATTGATAATCACATCATGAGAGACATCTACCAAACGACGTGTCAGATAACCCGCATCAGCCGTCTTCAGAGCCGTATCTGCCAAACCTTTACGGGCACCGTGTGTAGAAATAAAATACTCCAACACAGACAAACCCTCTTTAAAGTTAGACAAAATCGGGTTTTCGATAATCTGTCCACCCTCAGCTCCACTTTTCTGCGGTTTAGCCATCAAACCACGCATACCAGACAACTGGCGAATCTGTTCTTTCGAACCACGAGCTCCAGAATCCATCATCATATAAATGGAATTAAAGCCATCGTTATCTGCCGCCAACTGCTTAATCAAAGTATCCGATAGCTTACTATTCACATGGGTCCAAGTATCAATAATCTGGTTATAACGTTCATTATTGGTAATGAAACCCATATTATAGTTGTTTATAATTTGCTCAATCTCATCATAACCTTCCTGAACCAATGCCTCTTTCTCAGGTGGAATCAAAACGTCGGCCAGATTAAATGACAATCCACCCTTAAATGCCATATAATAACCCAAGTTCTTAATGTCGTCAAGGAATTGAGCCGTCCGAGCAACCCCACAAGCCTTAATAACCTTTCCAATGATGTCACGTAAGGCTTTTTTACCTAACACTTCGTTGATATATCCGACTTCCGAAGGCACATATTCATTAACCATCAAGCGGCCTACAGACGTTTCTACCATCTTTTTGACAGTATTCCCTTCTGCATCTATATCATTGACATATACCTTTATGGGAGCATGGATATCCACCTTCTTTTCATTATATGCAATTGTTGCCTCTTCCGGCCCATAAAACATCAAGCCTTCTCCTTGCGTGCCTTTACGCAATTTGGTAATATAATACAATCCCAAGACCATATCTTGCGAAGGCACAGTAATCGGTGCTCCATTCGCTGGATTCAGTATATTGTGGGAAGCCAACATCAACATCTGGGCTTCCAAAATAGCCTCATTCCCCAGCGGTAAATGGACAGCCATTTGGTCTCCGTCAAAGTCTGCATTAAATGCCGTACAAGCCAATGGATGCAACTGAATAGCTTTTCCCTCTATTAGCTTGGGCTGGAAAGCCTGAATACCTAAACGGTGCAACGTCGGTGCACGGTTCAACAACACAGGATGCCCTTTCATCACATATTCAAGGATATCCCATACAACTGGCTCCTTACGATCCACTATTTTCTTTGCAGACTTCACTGTTTTGACAATGCCACGCTCTATCAACTTCCTGATGATAAACGGCTTATACAATTCGGCAGCCATATCTTTGGGCAATCCACATTCGTGCATCTTCAATTCAGGCCCCACAACAATTACCGAGCGGGCAGAATAATCAACACGCTTACCCAACAAATTCTGGCGAAAACGTCCTTGTTTACCCTTCAAACTATCAGAAAGAGACTTCAATGGACGATTGGCATCTGTTTTAACGGCACTCGATTTACGTGAATTATCAAATAACGAGTCAACTGCTTCCTGAAGCATACGTTTCTCATTACGCAAAATAACCTCTGGAGCTTTGATGTCAATCAAACGTTTCAAACGGTTATTACGAATAATTACCCGCCGATACAAATCATTCAAATCAGATGTAGCAAAACGTCCTCCATCCAAAGGCACCAATGGACGCAACTCAGGTGGAATAACAGGTATCACTTTCATAATCATCCATTCCGGTTTATTACGTCCTTTAGACACACGGAACGATTCTACCACCTGCAAACGTTTCAATGCTTCATTTTTCCGTTGTTGCGAACTATCTGTGCTTGCCCGATGACGCAATTCATAAGACAAAGAATCTAAATCCAAACGAGCCAGCAAATCATATACGGCTTCTGCTCCGATTTTTGCTATGAACTTATTCGGATCTGTATCTTCCAACATCTGATTTTCTTTTGGAAGATTATCCAGTATCTGCAAATACTCTTCTTCCGAAAGCAAATCCAATTCAGCAACCGTTTCGACACATCCGGGCTGGATGACCACATAACGTTCATAATAAATGATGGCATCCAACTTCTTTGTTGGCAATCCCAACAAATATCCTATTTTGTTCGGTAAAGAACGGAAATACCAAATATGAGCAACAGGGACAACTAAATGAATGTGTCCCATGCGCTCCCGACGCACTTTTTTCTCTGTAACTTCCACCCCGCAACGATCGCAAACGATACCCTTATAACGAATACGTTTATATTTACCGCAATGGCATTCATAATCCTTTACAGGACCAAAAATACGCTCACAAAAGAGTCCGTCACGCTCAGGTTTATAGGTACGATAATTAATTGTTTCCGGTTTCAACACTTCACCACTGGAATTTTCCAAAATTTCTTCGGGAGAAGCTAAACCAATCGTTATTTTTGAAAAGTTACTCTTTATCTTGTTTTCTTTTCTAAAAGCCATATTTCTTATTTATAAAGAGTTATCAATAACAATAAATAGACCGAAATCCATTTACTTTTATTTTAGAATTAATCCAATGTTAAACTTAAACCAAGACCTCTCAGTTCATGCAACAAGACATTCAAAGACTCAGGGATTCCCGGCTGCGGCATCGGGTCTCCTTTCACAATAGCCTCATAAGCCTTCGAACGTCCCACAACATCATCAGACTTAACCGTCAAGATTTCCTGAAGAACATGCGAAGCGCCAAATGCCTCCAATGCCCAGACCTCCATCTCTCCAAAACGTTGTCCTCCAAACTGAGCTTTACCGCCTAACGGCTGCTGCGTGATCAAAGAGTACGGACCAATAGAACGAGCATGCATCTTATCGTCAACCATGTGTCCCAATTTCAAGAAGTAGGTAACCCCGACTGTTGCCGGCTGGTCAAAACGTTCTCCTGTTCCTCCGTCATACAAATAAGTCTTACCATAACGAGGAAGTCCAGCCTTATCTGTCCACTCGTTCATATCATCTAACGTAGCACCATCAAAAATCGGAGTGGCAAATTTAACTCCCATAGTACGGCCTGCCCAACCCAAGACAGCTTCAAATATCTGCCCCAAGTTCATACGAGAAGGCACACCCAACGGATTCAAACAAATATCAACCGGTGTCCCATCCTCCAGAAACGGCATATCCTCCTGACGGACAATCTTAGAAACAATACCCTTATTTCCGTGTCGACCGGCCATCTTGTCACCCACCTGTATCTTCCGTTTTTTGGCAATATATACTTTTGCCATTTGCACGATACCTGTAGGCAACTCATCTCCAATCGTGAGGTCAAATTTTTTCCGCCGCAATTCGGCATCCAATTCTTTATATTTTTTCAGGTAATTCAGAATTACTTGCTTAATCAGTTCATTCTTATCTGCATCTGCCGTCCATTTACTTACCTGAATAGCATTGTAATCAAGTTCTTCCAATGCCTTGCGCGTAAATTTAACACCTTTGACAATGACCTCCGTATTCATATAATCTTTTACCCCCTGAGAAATTTTCCCATTCGTTAATGTCATCAACTTATCGACGAGCAAATTTTTCAGGTCGGCCTTTTTAACTTCATACTCCTCATCCAACTTAGGAAGTACAGCTTTATCCGCCGTTCTTGATTTACGCTTCTTTATTGCTTTTGAGAACAAAACCGTCTCGATGACGACTCCCCGAAGCGAAGGTGTAGCTTTCAACGAGGCATCCTTTACATCGCCAGCCTTATCACCAAAAATAGCACGGAGCAATTTTTCCTCCGGGGAAGGATCAGATTCCCCCTTTGGAGTAATTTTTCCAATCAATATATCTCCCGGTCCGATGCGGGCACCTACGCGGACAATACCCCGTTCGTCCAAATCCTTCGTGGCATCTTCACTTACATTCGGAATATCAGACGTCAGTTCCTCCATTCCGCGTTTAGTCTCCCGAACCTCCAATATATATTCGTCAATATGCACAGAAGTGAAAAAGTCCTCGCGAACCATCCGCTCATTCAAAACGATTGCGTCTTCATAATTATACCCTTTCCATGGCATATAGACGACTTTCACATTACGTCCCAATGCCAATTCTCCATTCTGTGTCGAATATCCTTCTGTTAAAATATCTCCCGCCTTTACGCGTTGGCCACGATGACAGACCGGGCGCAAATCGACAGTGGTACTTTGATTCGTCTTACGCCATTTTGGGATTATATACGTCTTGACAGCATCTTCAAAACTTACAAACTCTTCATCCTCTGTCCGGTCATATTTTATTTTAATGCATGTAGCATCCACAAAAACAACCTCACCATCACGTTCCGCCATAATCTGTGTACGTGAATCACGCGCAACTTGAGCTTCTATACCTGTCCCGACGATAGGCGCTTCCGTCCGTAACAAAGGAACAGCCTGACGCATCATGTTTGATCCCATCAATGCCCGGTTCGCATCGTCATGCTCCAAGAATGGAATCAAAGATGCAGCAATCGAAGCAATCTGCTGCGGAGAAACATCCATCAAATCAACCTCAGACGGAGAAACCACCGGGAAATCAGCTTCAAAACGTGCCTTTACCCGATCACGTACAAACCGTCCGTCATCATCCAAAGGAGCATTTCCTTGTGCAATGGTCTTCTTTTCTTCCTCTTCTGCGGTATAATAACGCAATCCCTCTTCTGAAAAATCGACCTGCCCGTCTACAACCCGACGATACGGAGTAGAAATAAAGCCCAATTCATTGATCTTTGCATACACACAAAGAGATGAAATCAAACCGATATTCGGTCCTTCAGGCGTTTCAATCGGACAAAGACGTCCATAATGAGTATAGTGTACGTCACGCACCTCAAAACCGGCACGCTCACGAGACAAACCTCCAGGCCCTAACGCAGACAAACGGCGTTTATGAGTAATCTCGGCTAAAGGATTCGTCTGGTCCATAAACTGAGACAAGGCATTCGTTCCAAAGAAAGAATTGACGACAGAAGAGATTGTCTTTGCGTTAATCAAATCAATCGGTTTAAACACCTCGTTATCGCGAACATTCATCCGTTCGCGCACCGTACGTGACATACGGGCCAAACCAATACCAAACTGGTTGTACAATTGCTCGCCTACTGTCCGTACACGGCGATTGCTTAAATGGTCAATATCATCAACTACAGCTTTAGAGTTGATCAACTCAATCAGATATTTGATAATTTCTATAATATCCTCTTTCGTCAAGACCTTTATGTCTTCGTTCGTAGAAAGATTCAGCTTCTTGTTGATTCTATAACGGCCAACCTCGCCCAAATCATATCGTTTTTCAGAAAAGAACAAATTCTGAATTACCTCACGGGCACTTGCTTCATCTGCCGGTTCTGCATTCCGCAACTGCCGATAAATATATAAAACGGCCTCTTTTTCAGAATTACTCGGGTCTTTCTGAAGTGTATTATATATAATCGCATAATCAGACAAATTCTGATCTTCGCGATGCAACAAAATATTCTGTGTTCCTGATTCCAGAATAGCTTCTATATTATCATTATCCAGAACAGACTCACGGTCAATAATTACATCATTACGTTCAATCGAAACAACCTCACCCGTGTCTTCATCTACAAAATCTTCTACCCATGTCTTAAGTACACGGGCAGCCAGCTTACGTCCTATTAATTTCTTTAAATTCGCCTTAGATACTTTTACCTCCTCAGCCAAATTAAAGATTTCAAGAATATCTTTATCACTTTCAAAACCAATGGCCCTCAACAGTGTGGTAACAGGCAATTTCTTTTTACGATCGATGTAAGCATACATCACATTGTTGATGTCTGTTGCAAACTCAATCCAAGAACCTTTAAAAGGAATAATACGTGCAGAATACAACTTTGTCCCGTTTGCATGTGTACTTTGCCCAAAAAATACACCAGGAGAACGATGCAACTGAGAAACAACCACACGCTCAGCACCATTTATTACGAATGTTCCTCTTTCCGTCATATACGGGATAGGCCCTAAATATACATCCTGTATCACGGTATCGAAATCCTCATGATCAGGGTCCGTACAATACAATTTCAATTTGGCCTTTAAGGGGACGCTATAAGTTAAACCACGAACTATACATTCATCAATCGTATAACGTGGCGGATCGATGTAATAATCTAAGAACTCCAACACAAAATTGTTACGCGTATCTGCTATCGGAAAGTTCTCAGCAAATACCTTATACAATCCCTCCTTTTTTCGCTTTTCAGGAGGTGTGTCAAGTTGAAGAAAGTCTTGAAATGACTTCAATTGTACTTCGAGAAAATCTGGATATGGAAACTGGTTCTTAATCGAAGCAAAATTAACTCTTTGGTTTTCAGCTGTTGAAGACATCTATTAAGGGATTAATTGAACTTATTGAAATTATAGACACAAAAAGGTTAAGAATCTCCTTGCAGGGAGACTCTTAACCAAACTACCTGATAACCTGGTTATAAATACTATTTAAGCTCAACTTCGGCTCCTGCTTCTTCCAATATCTTCTTCAATGCTTCAGCATCTTCTTTCGAAAGACCTTCTTTAATTGTGTTAGGAGCACCATCAACTAAATCTTTAGCTTCTTTCAGGTTAAGACCACAATGTTCTTTAACAGCCTTAACTACCTGCAATTTTGCAGCACCGGCTGATTTCAACACTACATCAAACGCAGTCTTTTCCTCTGCCGCAGCAGCACCGGCAACAGGAGCTGCAACTGCAACAGCTGCAGCAGCTGGTTCAATTCCATATTCTTCTTTCAAGATAGTAGCCAACTCGCTAACTTCTTTTACGGTCAGGTTTACTAATTGTTCTGCAAAAGCTTTCAAATCTGCCATTTTTGTATGATTTAAATGTTTATTTATTCTGTGTAATTAAAATTATCTTTCTTCCAAAGTCTTCAACAGACCATGAATAGTTTGTCCTGATGATTGAAGAGCAGAAATAACGTTCTTCGCCGGAGATTGCAACAACATAATAACATCCCCGATAAGTTCTTTCTTGCTCTTGATATTTACCAAAGTTTCCAAATGTTCTGCACCGATATAGAAGCTTTCTTGAACATAAGCAGCCTTCAATTCCGGCTTAGCAGGCACATCCTTCTTTGCATCTTTGGTAAATTCTTTTATCAAACGAGCAGGAGCATTAGCCGTCTGTGCAAACATCACAGCCGTATTCCCTTTCAAAACACCATAAAGAGGAGAAAAATCACCTTCTACATTTTCCAGTGCTTTTTTCAGTAAGCTATTCTTAACAGCTACTAACTTCACTTCATTCTTAAAGCATCCCCGTCTCAATTGACTGTTTTTTTCCGCATCCAATGCTTCCAAATCAGTCAAATAAAAATTAGGGTAAGCCTTAATAATTTCAGTCAGTTGATTTATAATTATGCCTTTATCTTCCTTTTTCATCGTCCAATACTTTATTAGTTTTCTTCAATTGATTTAGGGTCTATTTTAATACCCACACTCATTGTACTTGAAAGATAAATGCTCTTTATATAGGTGCCTTTAGCTGCGGAAGGTTTCAGTTTCACCAAAGTCATAATAAACTCCTTTGCATTCTCACGAATCTGGTCTGCATGAAATGAAACCTTGCCAATCGACGTATGAACAATACCTGTTTTATCAACTTTAAAGTCGATCTTTCCCTGCTTGACTTCTCTTACCGCATTACCTATCTCATTGGTAACAGTTCCGCTTTTCGGATTAGGCATTAAGCCACGCGGACCTAACATCCTCCCCAAAGCACCAATCTTACCCATGACAGAAGGCATCGTAATGATTACGTCAACATCAGTCCAACCGCCTTTAATCTTTTCGATATATTCTTCTAAACCGACATAGTCAGCACCTGCAGCTGTTGCTTCTGCTTCTTTATCGGGAGTACATAATGCAAGAACCCGAACTTGTTTCCCTGTCCCATGAGGCAACGAAACCACACCCCTCACCATTTGGTTAGCTTTACGCGGATCAACACCTAAACGGACATCCACATCGACAGAAGCATCAAATTTAGTAGTTGTAATTTCTTTTACCAACGCTGAAGCTTCCTTCAATGAATACGCTTTTCCCGCTTCAATCTTACCTAAAGCCAACTTTTGATTTTTTGTAAGTTTACTCATCGCAATTGAAGTTTATTAATTATTACTCGGGAATGCCCCTTTAACTGTGATACCCATGCTTCTTGCTGTACCTGCCACCATTTTCATAGCAGACTCTACAGTGAAACAATTCAAATCGACTAATTTATCCTCCGCGATTGCTTTCACCTGATCCCAAGTAATTTCAGCAATCTTGGTACGGTTAGGTTGAGCAGAACCACTTTTCTGCTTTGTAATCTCCAATAACTGAATCGCAACCGGAGGAGTCTTTACAACAAAGTCAAAAGACTTATCAGCATAGTAAGTAATTACCACAGGCAAAATTTTACCAGCCTTGTCTTGGGTTCTGGCATTAAATTGCTTGCAAAACTCCATAATGTTAATACCCTTAGAACCTAAAGCCGGTCCTACTGGGGGAGAAGGGTTTGCTGCTCCTCCTTTAATCTGTAATTTGATTTGTCCAGCAACTTCTTTAGCCATTGTCTAACGTTTTTAATATATTACATCAATAACTATCAAGAAAGATTTACATTATCCGTAACCACAATGCTACTCTTTCTCTACTTGCATATAACCTAATTCAAGTGGCGTCTTACGTCCAAAAACTTTGACCATCACTTTCAATTTCTTTTTCTCGGCATTGACCTCCTCGATTACACCTGTAAAGCCATTAAATGGTCCAAAAGTGATTTTCACATTTTCTCCAACATAAAATTGAAGATCCAAATCTTCCGGCTGTTCCTGCAATTCGTCAACCTTACCTAAAATACGATTAACCTCTGCCAGTCTTAAAGGAACCGGATTTTCTGTCCCTCCCAAGAAACCTAAAACATTTGGAATGTTTTTCAATCGATGAGCGACTTCTCCCACCAAAGCGGCCTCTACCAACACATAACCTGGCAAATAAGTTCTCTCTTTCATCACTTTTTTGCCATTACGCATCGTAAATGTCTTTTCAGTGGGGATTAATACCTGCGACACATATTCGCCTAAATCTGTATTCTTTAGTTCTGCCTCAAGATACTCTCTGACTTTATTCTCCTTGCCACTGATAGCACGCAGAACATAAAATTTCTTTTGAACATCAGACATATCTCAAACCGAATTAAAAGATTTTCTCGTAAACGAAACGCATCACACCTTCAAAGCCGGCGTCAATAACAAAGATCACGACTGCGATTATAAGGGAAGCAAACATAACAACCACAGCGCTACTAGAAAGCTCTGTTCTTGTCGGCCAAGAAACTTTATATACAAGTTCGTTATAAGATTCCTTAATATAATTAATTATCTTCTTCATTGAATCTTCTTACTTTTTAGCACGGAACGAGAGACTCGAACTCCCGACACCTGGTTTTGGAGACCAGTGCTCTACCAACTGAGCTAGTTCCGTATCAATAAAGAATTAAAAATGAAGAATATCTTTCTTATACCCTTATCTCCTCATTCTTAATTCTTCATTTCTATTATTAGTTTTCCAATTCAGTAATCTGACCAGCACCTACGGTACGACCACCTTCACGAATCGCGAAACGCAAACCCACACTACATGCTACCGGATAAATCAATTCGACTTCAATAGTCACATTATCACCAGGCATAACCATCTCTGTTCCTTCTGGTAAAGTAATTTCACCTGTTACATCCAATGTGCGAATATAGAACTGAGGACGATAATGATTATGGAACGGAGTGTGGCGACCACCTTCTTCTTTCTTCAAGATATAAACTTCTGCCTTGAATTTAGAATGAGGCTTAACCTGACCCGGATGACAGATTACCATACCACGCTTAACTTCATTTTTATCAATACCACGTAACAACAAACCGACATTATCTCCAGCTTCACCTTCGTCCAAAATCTTGCGGAACATTTCAACACCTGTTACAACAGACTTCTTTCCATCCGCTCCTAAACCAATAATTTGAACTTCATCACCAACCTTTACAATACCCGTTTCGATACGGCCTGTCGCCACAGTACCACGACCAGTAATAGAGAATACGTCCTCAACTGGCATCAAGAATGGCTTATCAATCTCACGCGGAGGTAATGGAATCCACGTGTCGCAAGCATCCATTAATTCCATAACTTTTTCTTCCCATTTCGGGTCTCCGTTCAAAGCTCCAAGAGCAGAACCACGTATAATAGGAGTATTATCGCCATCGAAACCGTAGAACGAAAGCAATTCACGCATTTCCATTTCTACTAATTCCAACATTTCTTCATCATCAACCATATCACATTTGTTCAAGAAAACAACCAAGCGAGGTACGTTTACTTGACGAGCTAACAAAATATGTTCACGAGTCTGAGGCATAGGACCATCTGTAGCAGCCACAACAATGATAGCACCATCCATCTGAGCAGCACCAGTTACCATGTTCTTAACGTAATCAGCGTGTCCTGGGCAGTCTACATGTGCATAGTGACGATTTGCTGTCTGATATTCTACATGAGCAGTATTAATCGTAATACCTCTTTCTTTCTCCTCTGGAGCATTATCAATAGAATCAAATGAACGCTGTTCAGACAGACCCTTCTTTGCCAATACTGTCGTGATAGCTGCAGTCAAAGTTGTTTTACCGTGGTCAACGTGACCAATCGTACCGATGTTAACATGCGGCTTCGACCTATCAAATTTCTCTTTTGCCATAATTACTTATTCTTTATTTTGATTAATAATTCATCTTTAAATAACCGAGCCTAAACCGAGACTTGAACTCGGGACCTCTTCCTTACCAAGGAAGTGCTCTA